>CAYGNB010000038.1:0-14608 GCA_964351135.1 uncultured Rhodobacterales bacterium
GCTTTGTTCCGGGCGGATTCGCGCCGTTTGTGGGAAACCGAGACGAGTTCGAAACCGTCTGACAGCTCCCTCGCTACGTCAGAGCGGGTCTTGTTATCCGGGAGGGAAGGAGAGGGGGCGGCCTGAGCGCCGCCCCCGTTCCATGGGTCACGCCTGCTGCGCGGGCGTGTCGTCATCGATGAAATCGGGCTCGTCGGGCACAATGATCCGGTGCTCGAGGTCCTCTTTCGGCGCCAGCGCCGGGTAGATGTAGAGGAACGCGCCGATAATCAGATAGCCGATAGTGATTCCGTCGAGCTGCGGCATCTGCAGGGTGAAGGAATGGATGATCCCGACCGAGGATATCGCCGCTGCGGCGATGGCGAAGCCCCCCGCCATGCGGAAACGCCCGTCGATCACGTTGGCCACGATGGCGCCCCAGATCAGGCCGGTGATGATCGCGCCCTGGCTGAGGGCGAGGTGGCCCTCGTAATGCGCGCCTTCCATCAGCAGCGCTGCGGTCAGCCCGTCATCACCGAGCGCGGGCAGGCCTTCGACGCCGGTACTGCGCAGCGCGTTCATCAGCGAGCCCCATTTGACCATCAGGAAGGCCGAGATATGCGGCAGGATGGCGAAGGAGACCGCCGCCATGTGCAGGGGTTTGACTGCCCAGGCGGTGTTGGTGATCAGGCTGACCGAAACGAAGACCAGCACCGGCGCGGCGGCGGCGATCGGGATCAGGCCGGCAAGGAAGGACAGGAAACCAAGGAAGGCCGCGGCGGCAATCACCAGCGCGACGCCGACGATGTAACCCGCATGCGCGTCGAGCCGTTTATAGGCCGGATGGCCGATATAGACGGTCGTGGGGAAGGGCGAGCCGAACACCGCACCCAGCATGGTGCCCGCGCCGTCGGTGACCTGGCAGAGCCCGACCGGGTAGTGATCACCCGCCGCCTCGGCGGATTCCACGTTGTTCATGGTCTCGATGAAGTTGTAGATCTGCACCGGGATCAGCACCAGAAACAGTTCGGGATTGGCGAAAAGATATTGCACCCCTGCGATCAGATCGCCGATATACGGGACCGGCGGGTAGAAGCCGACGCCGCTGAAATCGATTTTGGACTGACCAAGGACCAGCGCGATCACGGTGCCCGCTGCGATGGCCACCAGCCCCGCAGGAACATTGCCGGGCAGGCGGAATCGGCCGATCAGACCCCAGAGGATGAACAGAAGCGACGTGAAGCCGACGATCGGATGCTCGAATATCTCGGAGAGCGGCACCGAGCCGATGAACACGAGCGCGATACCGCAAAGCGTGCCGAGCATGCCGGCGCGCGGCGTGATGCGCTTGAGGTAGGGGCCCACGAGGGCGCCGAATGCTGCGACGATGCCGCCCATGAAGCCCGCGCCGATGCCGACCTGCCAGGCGAGCATGGCGTCGTTCGTGGCCCAGTAGATCGGGCCGATCACGCCGAACAGATAGACGAACATGACCGGTGTCGAGATACCGTAGGGCAGGGCGGTCACGTCCTTGCCTTGCCTTGTGGCGGCCCATTTCGCCAAGTATGTATAGACGCAGACCCCGGCCAGGATGGCAATGGCCGCGCCTGGCACGATGCGGCCGAAGACGATTTCGGGCGGCATCTGGAACACGAACTGGCAGACCCCGGACAGGATCAGCAGGTTCACGAGGTTGTCGGTGAACAGCGCCCAGAAGGCGCTGAAATCGCTGCGTGTGAACAGCTTGTAGTCGTATGTATTCCCGTCCATGACGGGTCCCTCCTCTGTTGGGACCGGCATCGGCTGACGGATGTCAGGCCGATCTCCCTTTCCGGTCGCGTTGCTGGCCCGAAAGGGGCGCATCGTTTGCCCTGGACATGGCGGCTGCGGCAGTTTCAGAGGTCAGTTCAGCCATCACCTCGGCCACCACGAAGGTTGCGATGATGGCGGGCCGCTTGTCGCGGCTACCGCTTGCCCCGATAGGGCAAATCAATTGGTCTGTGGATTGTCCGTCGCATTCCCTGTGCGCCCAGCTGCGGAACTTGGCGCGCTTGGTAGCGGAACCGATCATGCCGACATAGGCGGCGTCGGCACGTTCGAGCGCGGCGGACGTCAGCAGGAAATCGAGCCCGTGATCGTGCGTCAGGACGATGAAGGCACTGCCGGCGGGGGCGTGCCAGATATCGGCCTCGGGCAGGGCGCTGACTCGCGTTTCCACCTTTGACGTGCAGAGCGCGATCTCGTCGGGGCGGGTATCGATCAGGATGCAGCGCACAGGCAGGTGTTGGAACTGGTCGGCAAGCGCCCGGCCAACGTGGCCCGCGCCCATGACATAGACGTGGGGCAGGGTGTCCTCGTGCTGCTCGGAGCGGGTAATCGCAGCGCGCTTGTCCGAGGCCCGCATGCGGGACAGTTTAAGCTCCACGCGCCCGCCGCAGCACTGGCCGATCTCGGGGCCGAGGGGCACGTCGAGATCGCGGTTCAGCGTCCCGTCGCGCAGCATGTCGCGCGCGGCGTTGACGGCGATAAATTCGAGCTGGCCGCCGCCGATGGTGCCCCGGAGCGCGGCAGGGGCCACGAACATCTCGGTTCCCGCTTCGCGCGGGGAGGACCCACGAACGCGGGTCAGTACGACGCGGATCACCGAAGAGTGGGTGGCCAGGAACTCGCCGAGCGTTGGCATCGTTCAGCCCTCGCCCCGCAGCCGCTCGACGGCCATCAGGACGCGTTCCGGGGTGGCCGGGGCGTCGAGGCGCGCGCATTCGCGGTAATCGGCCACCGAGGCGACGGCCATCGACAGCGCCTCCAGCACCGAGATCCCGAGCATGAAGGGCGGTTCGCCCACGGCCTTGGAGCGCTTGATGGTCAGTTCGCGGTTCTCGGACCAGTCGGCGAGGTTGACATTGAAGACGCGCGGACGATCCGACGCCAGCGGAATCTTGTAGGTCGAAGGTGCGTGGGTGCGCAGGCGCCCGGCCTCGTCCCACCAGAGTTCCTCGGTGGTGAGCCAGCCCATGCCCTGAATGAAGGCGCCTTCCACCTGGCCCCGGTCGAGCGCCGGGTTAAGGGAGCGGCCGACATCGTGCAGTATATCGGTG
Organism: uncultured Rhodobacterales bacterium; assembly: GCA_964351135.1. Taxonomy (GTDB): domain Bacteria; phylum Pseudomonadota; class Alphaproteobacteria; order Rhodobacterales; family Rhodobacteraceae; genus Pukyongiella. The sequence continues at coordinate 3,078 of CAYGNB010000038.1, forward strand.
CGCTCGACGCGGTATTCACCGGTGAGCGTGTCGATCGAGACCTCGGAACAGGCCGCTCCGTAAGCATAATAATAGAACGGGCGGCCCATGCCTTTGGCCCGATCCCAGTGGATTTTCGGGGTCTTGTAGAAACCGGCGGCGGAAAGCTGCACGCGGGCAAGATAGGCCTGTTTGATGAAGGCGTCGAAGGGAAGTTCCTCGTCGCCGATGCGGACGCGGTTGGCATGAAAGCTGACGTCTTCGGGGGCGACGCCCCACTTTTCCGCAGCGAACGTCACCAGCCGCGCCTTGATCTGATTGACCGCGTCGAGCGCCGCCATGCCGTTGAGGTCGGTGCCGCTGGAGGCGGCGGTGGCGGAGGTGTTGGGCACCTTCTCGGTGGTCGTTTTGGTGATCTTGATCCGCTCGAAATCGACCTGGAAGGCCTCGGCAACGACCTGCGCGACCTTGGTATTGAGACCCTGGCCCATCTCGGTGCCGCCGTGGTTCAGGTGGATCGAGCCGTCATTATAGACATGCACCAGCGCGCCCGCCTGATTGTACCAGGTCGCGGTGAAGGAGATGCCGAACTTGACCGGGGTCAGAGCGATGCCCCTTTTCAGCACTGGCGAGGTTCGGTTGTAGGCGATGATTTCCTGCCGGCGGCGGCGGTAGTCGGAGCTTTCTTCCAACTCGGCGATCAGCCGATCGAGGATGTTGTCCTCGACCTCCTGATGGTAGGGGGTCAGGTTGCGGCCCTCGCCCCCGTAGAAATTCACCTTGCGTACATCCAGCGGATCCTGCCCGGTGGCATAGGCGATTTCCTCAATCATGCGCTCGGCGGCGATCACGCCCTGCGGTCCGCCGAAGCCCCGGAAGGCGGTGTTGGAGACCGTGTTCGTCTTCATCGGGTGGCTGTTGAGCCGCACGTTGGGGTAGAAATAGGCATTGTCGGCGTGAAACAGCGCCCGGTCGGTGACCGGACCCGAGAGATCGGCGGCAAAGCCGCAGCGCGCGGCAAAGCTGCCCTCGACCGCCTGGATACGGCCCGTATCGTCGAACGCCACGTCGTAGTCGATCACGAAATCGTGGCGCTTGCCGGTGGCGGTCATGTCCTGATCGCGATCAGGGCGGATCTTGACGGCGCGGTTCCATTTCTTGGCGGCCATCGCAGCGACCGCGCAAAACAGGTTCATCTGGCTTTCCTTGCCGCCGAACCCGCCGCCCATGCGGCGCACGTTGACGACCACGGCATTGGAGGGCACGCCGAGCACATGCGCGACCATATGCTGCGCTTCGGACGGGTGCTGGGTCGAGCAATGTACGACCACTTCATCGTCTTCACCGGGGATCGCGAAGGCGATATGGCCTTCGAGATACATGTGATCCTGCCCGCCGACGGTCAGCCGCCCGCTGATGCGGTTGGCCGCCGAAGCGAAAGCGGGACCGACATCGCCGCGCTCCAGCTTGAGCGGCGCGGTGACATGGGGATATCCGGCTTCCTGCGCGGCGATGGGATCGAGCGCGTGGGGCAGGGTTTCGTACGAGACCTTGGCCAGCGTGGCGGCGCGGCGGGCGATGTCGCGGCTCTCGGCGATCACCGCGAAGAGCGGCTGGCCGTGGAACTGGATGGTGTCGCTGGGAAAGACCGGTTCGTCATTGAGGCCCGTCGGGCTGATATCGTTGACGCCCGGTACGTCCTCGGCGGTGAGGATACCCACGACGCCCGGCGCGGCCAGAACATCGGTGAAGTCGATGTCCAGCAGTTTGGCGTGGGTCACATCTGAAACACCCAGATAGGCGTGCAGCGTGCCTTCGGGTTGGGTGATGTCGTCGGTGTAGTCGGCGGCACCGGTGACGTGCTTGACGGCGCTGTCATGGATGCGGTCGGTATGGGCAGATCCTGTGATGGAAACGGTGTCTTTCATGGGGTCGTCTCCTTGTCTCAGGCGATGGCCAGTTGAACGGGACAGTTGGTTTCTGCGTCGTGCTCGAGATAGAAGCGGCGCAGCAGGTTTCGGGCGGCGGACATCCGGTACTCGGAGGAGGCGCGCCAGTCGGTCAGCGGCGTGAAATCGCTGGACAGGGCTTGTACAGCCGCCTCGAAGCTGTCGCGTGCCCAAGGCTGGCCGTTCAGCGCCGCTTCTGCGGCGGCGGCGCGCTTGGGGGTGGCGGCCATGCCGCCAAAGGCGATGCGGGCGTCGGTGATGCGGCCGTCACGTACCGTCATGCGAATGCCTGCGGCCACCGAGGAGATATCTTCGTCGCGGCGTTTGGAGATCTTGTAGGCGGCGTTCAGGACGTCCGCGCCGGGCAGGGGTACGCGGATGTGTTCGACGAATTCGCCGGGCGCACGGTCCTGCTTGCCATAGTCGACGAAGAACTCCTGCAGCGGCAGGGTGCGGCGTTCGGCGCCGCGGCGCAGGGTGATCTCGGCGTCGAGCGCGATCAGCACCGGAGGGGTGTCGCCGATCGGCGAGCCATTGGCGATATTGCCGCCAACCGTGCCCATGTTGCGCACCTGCCAGCCGGCGATGCGATCCCAGTAAGGGGCAAGATGCGGCAGATGTTCTGACAGAATGTCCTGGCAGTCGCTGTAGCTGGCTCCGGCGCCGATCAGCAGGGACGAATCCTGTTTCGTGACGGATTTCAGCGCGTCGAGATGGCCGGTGAAGATGGCGGGTCCGATCTTGCGCAGGAACTTGGTGACCCAGAGGCCGACATCGGTTGCACCCGCGACGATGGTGGCGTCGGGGCAGGCCAGCAGGCAATCGGCGAGATCGTCGACGCTGGCGGGCAGGATAGCGCGGTTGCCCTCGGGGCCGGTGACGACGCGCTTGCCGTCTCTGAGTGCAGTCAGGCGTGCGGTCATCGCGTCGCGTTCGGCGTTCAGGTGATCGGAAGCGGGGGTGCCATAGCGGCTGACCGCGACGGCGGCGCGTATGATCGGTTCGTAGCCGGTGCAGCGGCATAGATTGCCTTGCAGGGCGGTTTCGACCTGCGTGACCGTGGGTTCCGGTGTCTGCATCCAAAGCGCGTAGAGCGACATGACGAAGCCCGGCGTGCAAAAGCCACACTGACTGCCGTGATGGTCGACCATCGCCTGCTGCACCGGGTGCAGGCGGCCATCGGGGCCGGACAGATGCTCGACGGTGACGACGTGGCAGCCATCGACAGAGGCAAGGAAGCGGATGCAGGCGTTGACCGGTTCATAGTGCAATCCAGTGCCGGACAGGCGCCCGACGAGCACGGTGCAGGCACCGCAATCGCCCTCGGCGCAGCCTTCCTTGGTGCCGGTCAGGCGGCGGTCGAGCCGCAGGAAGTCGAGCAATGTCTGGTCGGCCGCGACATCGGGAATGGAGATGTCCTTGCCGTTGAGGACAAAGCGGATGTCGGTGCGATGCGTCATGATGGTCTCCCCGCCCTCCGGCGCATGAGTCAGCGATGGGGACGAGCATAGACCTGACAATTGACGCTGTTAACTGTCGTAAACGGCAAATACTTTCAACGGATCGTTGAAAAATGACGAGCGGTGACGCAGTCTCTTCCGCGACGGGAGGGGTGCATGTCATATATCGAGAGCCTGCGGGTGTTTGTCAGGGTGATGGAGTTGGGCAGCATCACCTCGGGCGGGCGCGACCTGCGCCTGACGCCGGCGGTGGCCAGCAAGCGGCTGAAAGAGCTGGAGAAACATCTGGGCGTGCGGCTGTTTAACCGGACCACGCGGTCGATGACGCCGACCGAGGCGGGCACGGTTTTCTACGAGGAGGCCAGGGCGGTTCTGCAGGCGCTCGACCATGCCGAGGCGCGCGTGGCGAGCTTTTCGGAAGCGCCAAGGGGCGCGATCCGCATTACCGCTCCGCTCGGTGTCGGGCGCAGGATCGTTGCGCCGCTGGTGCCGGATTTCTCTGAGCGCTACCCGGAAACCGAGATTCGCATGCGGCTGTCGGATCGGAAGGTGGATATCATGGCCGACGGGCTCGACATCGCGTTTTTCGTGGGCGACCCCGGCGATTCCACGATGAAGCTGCGGAAATTCGCGGATTGCGACCGCGTACTGTGTGCTGCGCCGGACTACCTGTCGCGAGTCGGCATGCCGCAGACACCCGACGATCTGCTGGACGGGGCGCATAACTGCCTGTTGCTGCGCTATCCCCGATCACCCGAATATTTCTGGACGCTGCGCACGGATATGGGGCCGCGCCGGCTCGAGGTGCGGGGCAGGTATGACGCGGATGACGGCGACGTGCTGACCGACTGGGCGCTGGCGGGCGCAGGTATCGTTAACAAACCACGCTTTGACGTGCGGGAGCAACTGGAGCAGGGCCGGCTGGTGGAGGTGCTGCCCGACACGCCGCCGATGCCGACGATCTTTGGCTGCCTCTATCCGCACAAGAAGCTGCAGGATCCGAAGGTGCGCCTGTTCATCGAGCATATCGCACGGCACAGCAAGCGGCTCTTTGCGTGAGGAATCGGCGGTTCGCGCGGTTCGCCGGCGAGATGATGAAGGCGGGTCCTGTCAGCCCCTTTGGCGTAGGGGCACCGGCACTGGTTTCCGCGCCCGGCTCTCGGCTTTTCCGCCGTCAATACAACATGATCATTTGTGCCCCAGGTTGTTTCCCGGCCTTGCCTGCATTGATCGTTTGCCGAGCCGTTCGCTATCCGATGATTTCCAACTCTTCGTTGATATCGTCGATCAGCCCGGCACGTTGCACAGCCGTTTCACCGACGTGACCGACGTAGGATACCGCCATCAGCCGCAATAGGCTGATCATGGTGGTGTGGGTGGCGATGAGGCCGTAGTTTGCGATATGGCAGCGCAGCACGAGATCCGAGAACCGTTTTGCCTGGCCGAGGTTGCCATGGTCGGTGATCATGATGATCTTGGCGCGGGTCGTGCGAGCATATGACAAGATCGCCTTCAGCTCTTTCGATTGCGGTCCTTGCGCCATGGCAACAAGAACATCGCGCGGCCCCAGCATTGCCAGATCCTCGGCCAGCGAACCGTCGCATGTTCCCAGTATGTTTACATTGTGGCGCAGGCGCGAGAACGTCATCCGGGCATAGCGGGCGAACCATCCATCGGCACCAAGCCCCAAAAACCAGACCCGAGGTGCATCGGCTATCATGCGCGATGCGTCGCGAAGGACATCGGGCGCCATCTCTTCAAACGTCCGGGTGATGTTGTGCAGTTCCAGTTCCAGATGTTCGCTGATCTTTCTGCCAAGAACAGTGCTGCCCGTCGCTGAAAGAGAATAGCTATATGGCTGAGTTCGGTTCCTCTCCTCGCGGGCCTGAAGCTTGACTTCCTCGAAATCGGCATAGCCAAGCGCGCGGAAGAACCGCGCAGTGGTTGCTTTCGACACTTCGGCGATGCCAGCCAATTCTGTTGCCGTGTGTGTTTCAATAAGCGCTGGAGACTCGAGAATCACTCGGGCTAACTTCTGCTCACTCTTCGTCAGCCGGTTGATCCTCTCTTGAATTCTCAGGGACAGTCTCGTTGACATTTTCGATTTCTTTCAGCCAGTTAAAATTTTTCTTGACCAAATGAAACGTAAGTTTCACTATCCTGAAACACTGGAACATCACTTGAAACAATGAAACAGAACTCTGAAACAGTAGGGGTGTAGCGTGACAAAATCAAATATCATCCGCCAGCAAATCTGGAGCAAGCTGAAGGGCGTGGCCAAGCCCGATACGCGGTTTGACAAAAACTTTGCCGAAGTGATCCCGGACTTCGAAGGCTCGGAAATCGCGACCAATCGCATTCTGGACATGCAGGCCTGCAAGGATGCGGAATTTCTGTTTATCACGCCCGACAACTGCCTTGTGGACCTGCGCCGACAGCTGATCGAGATGGGCAAGCCATTCTTCATGTCGACCTACGGCATTTACCGTGGATTCCTCTATGTCGAACCCGGCAAAGTTCCGAAAGGGCACGAGCTTTATGCCGCCTGGCTTGACGGGATGGAGCATTTCGGAGTGCCGATTTCGCTGGAAGAGGTCGCCCGGCGTGGCAGGATCGATTTTCTCGTCACGGGCGCTTCGGCTGTTTCGGTTGACGGCGTTCGTTTCGGGAAGGGGCACGGCTTCTTCGATCTGGAGTGGGGCATGTTCACCGACCTCGGCCTGGTCGGGGAAGATACCCCCGTGGTCGCGGCGGTTCATGACTGCCAGGTCGTGCAGGAAAAACTGCACCCGAGCCCGACCGATATTCTGGTCGACTACATCGCAACTCCGAGCGCGCTGCACACGATCGAGCGCCGGGCCAAACGGCCGCGGGGCGTGATTTGGGATCTGCTCGACCCCAAGCAGATCGAAGATACCCCGCCGCTTCGGGAACTGCGCGCCATACAGGGGCTGGCGCCAGCAGAGTAAGGGGCCGCAACCGGGGCTTGCCAGTTAAGGGAGGAACAAATGCCGCTATCACTAAACCGCAGAACGTTTATCAAGGCTGCCGCAGCCACCGCGGCCACCGGGTTGCCCGGCAGGATGATGGCGGCGACACCGCTGACCATGCAGGCCGCCTGGATCAACGACGCCGAGTTCGCAGGTTACTTTCTGGCTTTGGACAAGGGCTATTACGCCGAGGAAGGATTGGATCTGACCTATCTTTCCGGCGGCCCCGATGTCATTCCGGAAAGCACGATTATCGCCGGCCGTGCGGATCTGGCGCTGACGACGCCCGATACCACGATACGCGCGATTTCCGAACAGGGCGCCAAGTTCAAAGTCATAGGCGCGCAATATCAGAAGAACCCGATCGGTATCGTCTCGTTGAAGAAGAACCCCGTCAATTCGCCGGCGGATCTGGTTGGCAAGACCATTGCCGTGCCGCCGGTAAACACCGTCACTGTCGAGGCGCTTCTAAATCTCAACGGTATTGATCGCAACGCGGTCAATATCGTGCCCTATGCCTATGATCCGACGCCGCTGGTGCGCGGTGAAATCGACGCCTCGCTCGATTTCACCACCAACGTGCCCTACACGATCGGCCAGTTGGGAGAAGAGGCGCAATCGTTCCTCCTGTATGACTACGGCGTGACCCTGTTCAATGACACGGTCGTCGTCACTGAGGAGACACTTGCCTCGAAACGGGCGGAGCTGGTCGCGTGGCTTCGCGCGAGCCGCCGCGGGTGGGACGAGAACCTGGCCGACCCGGCAGCATACCCACCGCAGTGGGAAGGCAGCTGGTTCAAGGGCACGGGTCGCACCGTCGACAACGAGATATACTTCAACCAAGCCCAGAAAGACCTGATGGTGGCGTCCGAAGGGATCTTTTCGATGTCCGAGGAAGCAATCGAAAAAAACCTTGAGGCCCTGAAGGCCGTCGGCATCAACGGCACGCGCGAGATGTTCGACACGACGCTTCTCGAGGAGGTCTGATGCATCACGATAGAGTCATAACGCAACAGCACCAAGGCATTCATCTGCACGGCGTCTGCAAGACCTATCGCGGGCGGGGCGCAGATGTCGAGGCGCTGCGGGAAATGAGTCTGGACTGTGCGCCGGGATCGTTCACCGCGCTTATCGGGCCATCGGGGTGCGGCAAGTCAACGGCGATGCGGATCGCACTCGGGCTCGAGGACTATGATAGCGGCGAGGTCCGGATCGCCGGACGGCCGCCCGCGGCCGCGACGGCGGACGGTGTGACCGGGGTGGCGTTTCAGGACGCAGCCCTGCTTCCCTGGCGGACGGTGGCGCGAAACGTGTCGCTGCCTCTCGAGGTTCTCGGGCGCGATCCGAATAGATACAGCCATGAGATCGAGAAGCTGATCGAATTGGTGGGGCTCAAAGGTTACGAGAGTTCGTTGCCCGGTCAGCTCTCGGGCGGCATGCGCCAGCGTGTGGCTATCGCCCGTTCGCTCATCACTGCGCCGGAGGTTCTGTTCATGGACGAACCCTTCGGCGCACTCGACCAGATCCGCCGACGCCAGATGAACGTCGAACTGCAGCGGATTTGGCTGGATACCGAATCGACCGCATTGCTGGTGACCCACGGCATCGATGAGGCCGTATTCCTCGCCGATTATGTCGTCGTGATGCACGCCAATCCGGGCCGGGTGGTCGATATCATCGAAATTCCCTTCGAACGTCCACGCCGTAGCGAACTCTATTCGGCACCAGAGTTCCACGCGCTTTGTGACAAGATCGCGAAGGTGCTTCATGGTGAATAAGATCGGCGTTCTTCGCAGCCCGACGGTTCGCAACCTGGCCATACTGATTCTGGTCTGGGAGATCGTCGGGCGCATGGATTGGGTCGCCGGCGGGGCCTTGCCAGGGCTCAGCGAAATCCTGATCCGCTTCTGGGCGGATATCGGGGATTATCCGGGGCACGTCTGGGCGACCGTCTATGCATCGATACTGGGTTTTCTGATCGGCAACGTCGTCGCCATTGGCGCGGGCATTCTATTCGTGCTGTTTCCGACGCTTCTGCGGCTGACGCGAGGCTTCAATATCGCGATTTTCGCTTTGCCCCCCATTGCCGTCGCGCCGATCCTCGTTCTGACCCTTTCCGGCATGGCACCTAGGATCACGCTGGCGGCGCTCGGTGTCTACTTCGTGACGATGAGCGCAACGGTGGTCGGTCTGTCGCAATTCGACACCCGGACGGCGGACCTCGTGCGGGCCTATGGTGGCACGAACTGGCTGGTGATGAAATTCGTGCGTTTGCGTGGCGCTGTGCCCGACATTCTCAGCGGATTGCGTATTGCCGCGCCGAACGCGGTGCTGGGCGCGATCTTGGCCGAGTTCGGCGGTGGTGGTCGCTGGGGTCTTGGTACCTATCTGTTGGGATCGCTCGGGCGCGGTGACCCGGCCAGACTGTGGGGTATCGGACTTGTCGCGACCCTGATTGCGGGGCTGAGCTATTTGGTTTTCGCTCTCATCTCGGCGCGGACACTCGGCAGCACACGCTCAGTAACGCTGAACACCGCCATTCCCGGTGCAGGTGGAGATGGGACGCTGTCCCGGATGCAGCATGTGGCCGTCCTTGCAGGTACGGTGCTGCTGCCCTTTGTTCTCTGGTGGGCGTTTATCAAGTTGACGGGCGTACCGGAATTGATCGCAAAAACGCCACTGGGGGTTGTCGATTATCTCTTCCTGTCCGAAACGTCCCATACCGCTCGCGGCAAACTTACGGCTGCGCTGGCCGAGACCCTGCCAATCACCGCGGTCGGTATGGTTGCGGGACTTGGTTTCGCATTCCTACTGGCGATTTCCGCCCGCATGTTTCCAGGCTTTATCAAGACCTTCATGCCAATTGCGCTCGTGACGCAGACAATGCCGCTTGTCGCACTGACGCCGCTTCTGGTCCTGATCCTGGGGCGGGGCACGTCGGTCACCCTCTGGATCACGATCTCGGTCACCTTTTTCCCTGCCTTTGTCCTGTTGGTGCAGGGCATTCAGCGCGTCCCGCAATCCGTGCTCGACCTGCCGCGTGCCTACGGGGCTTCGGCCTGGACGGAATTGCGTATGGTTTCGATCCCGGCCGCATTGCCCTATCTTTTTGCCGCCACGCGTCTGACCGTGCCGCGTGCGCTGCTGGGAGTGATGATCGCCGAATGGCTCGCGACGGGCACCGGGCTCGGCAATCTCCTCAATCAATCGAGGGGGTATCTCGACTATGGTATGATCTGGACTGTCGCTGCGGCCTCGGTTTGTCTTTCGGTCGCCTTCTATTATGCGATCCTGATGGTCGAACGGCGAACACTGACCCGACTTGGAATGCAGACTGTGGAGTGACCATGAATAGCAATACGCCTCTTCACAATTTGATCGACGTCGCGCGCGGGTCCAAACCAGCTGACCTCGTGTTGCGGGGCGGAACGGTACTGGACACCGTGACGGGCGAGTTCCTGACCGGCGACGTCGCGATCTGCAACGATACTATCGTTGGTATCTGCGACGACTACGAAGGGCGCGAGGTCATTGACGCCACGGGGCTCTATCTTGTTCCTGGCTTCATCGACACGCATCTGCATATCGAAAGCTCTTGCGTCACCCCGTTCGAATTCGACCGTTGCGTCAGTCCCAAGGGCGTCACGACGGCGATCTGCGATCCGCATGAGATCGCGAACGTCGCTGGCGTTGACGGTATTCGTTATTTCCTGGATGCCAGTGCCCATACGCTGATGGATATCCGTGTTCAGTTATCCTCTTGCGTGCCATCGACCGCGATGGAGACAGCTGGCGCCCGGCTGGAGGTCGATGACCTGATCGCGTTGCGCGACCATCCTGCGGTAATCGGGCTGGCCGAGTTCATGAATTATCCGGGCGTGATCAACAAGGCGCCCGATGTCATGGCCAAGCTCGAAGCTTTCCGTGGTCGTCACATCGACGGGCACGCGCCGCTGCTGAGGGGCAAGGACCTGAATGCCTATATTTCCACGGGTATCCGAACCGAGCACGAGGCGACCACGGCCGCAGAGGCCTTGGAGAAGCTGCGCAAGGGGATGCGTATCCTGATCCGCGAGGGTTCGGTTTCAAAGGACCTCGCTGCCTTGACGCCACTGATCACCGAGCGGAACTCTCCCTACATCTGCCTGTGCACCGATGACCGTAACCCGCTGGATATCGCCGAGCATGGCCATCTGGATTACATGATCCGGACCGCCATTGCGCGGGGGGCCAGCCCGCTGGCGGTCTACCGCGCGGCGAGCCTGTCGGCAGCCGAAGCTTTCGGCCTCAAGGATCGCGGGCAAATCGCCCCCGGAAAACGCGCAGATATCGTGATGATGAGCAATCTCGCCGAATGCCAGGCGCAGATCGTCATCTGTGGCGGACGGGTTGTAGATGAAGCGGCCTTTGCGGCACGGGATACAGTCGCGCCCGTCGCACGCAATTCGGTCCGGCCGCCGCCGATCACCGCCGCGTCGTTCCGCAGCGCCGGAAACCGTGAGGAAACTCCAGTCATCGGCATTTTGCCGGGAAAGATCATCACCGAGCATCTGACTGAAAACATCGTTCCCAAGGACGGCGACAAACGCCCAGATCCCGCGCGGGATCTCGCCAAGGTCGCCGTGATCGAACGGCACGGCCGAAACGGCAACATCGCCACCGGCTTCGTGCGCGGTTTCGAGGTTCAGGACGGCGCAATCGCCGCGACGGTGTGCCACGATCACCACAACATCGTGGTGGTCGGAGTCGACTACGACGACATGGCTCTGGCAGCAAACAGACTGAAGGATATCGAAGGTGGATTCGTTGTCACCCGAGGTGGTCAAATCCTTGCGGAACTTGCGCTTCCAATTGCTGGTCTAATGAGCCTTGACCCGTTCGAAACGGTGGAAGAAAAGCTGCGGGATCTGCGAACGGCTGCGAAATCCCTGGGGGTGACGTTGGAAGAGCCGTTCCTGCAAATGGCTTTTGTCGCGCTCCCTGTGATCCCGCACCTGAAGATCACCGACCACGGCATGATCGACGTCGATCGGTTCGAAGTCATGGCATAGGGGAGATTACCAAGCTGTTTGGGCGTGATTGAGCAGAACGAGACCTCTGCCTGTCATGTTATGCGGCCATTTCGGCAGCATAGTCTTCCCAGTGCGAATTCC
>CAYGNB010000039.1:0-7295 GCA_964351135.1 uncultured Rhodobacterales bacterium
TCGCGCGGGAAGCGTTCGAGATCGGCATAGGTGAAGACCAGCGGCGTCTCCACCATGCCGTTGATCATCAGCCGATAATCCTCCTTGCGCATCTCGATGGCGCCGGAATGGTGCCGCTCAAAGGCGCAGCCTTGCGGGGTGATGGTTCCGTCCAGTGCATGGATCGGCGTGAAGTTGATCGAACTGATCGTGTCGGCAGTGAGCCATGGCACGTTGCGCCGGATCACATCCGCCTCGTACTCGATCGGCAGGCCGTAGGGTGTCGCATCGACCCCGTCCCCGAGACCCGAGGCCCAGGGCTGCACCTCGGTGATAAGGGGATCGCCTTCGGCGCGGGCGGCTCCTCCGCCCATCGCCAGGCCTGCTCCTGCAGCGAGGCCGCCTTTCAGGAGACCCCTGCGTGTGGTGTTGTCGGACATCCGGTTCTCCTTCGGCTCGTGTCGTCCCTCGCCACTCGGGGCATCACGGACGGACATAGGCATATCCCTGTTCCTGAGGCTCGATCAGGCGGACGACACCCGACGGTACCGCCATCGCCAAGATCCGCATGATCTCCTCCGTCACGCGCATTACGTGCCGACGACCGAGACCGTCTGGTTGGGCGCGATCTCGACGGTTCCGAGGTTGCGGATATGCTGTTCCACCACATCCCAGATCGGCGGACCTTCGGTGCCTTCGTTCACGCTGGCCCAGCCCGCGACCGTGTAGGTTCTGGACGGGTCGATCCGTTCGCCGGTCTTCAGCAGCGTCATTTCGGTGATCCGCTCGCCCTGAGGCTTCGATATGTCGATCCGGTAGCCCATGCCGCCCACGCGAACCATATCACCGCCCTGCTGGTAATAGGGATCGGGGTTGAACAGGTTGTCCGCCACGTCTTCCAGTACGATGTGCAACGTCTCGCCGGTCATGTCCGTGCGGTAGGCCGCCGGATAGCTCATGGCGGTCGCGTTGAACACGTCCTCGCGCCGGATCTCGGCACCGGGCACGAGCGACGCCCCCCAGCGGAAGCCGGGCGAAAGCGCGATATCCGCCTCGCGGACCTCGAGAAGCGCATCGCAGATCAGGTCGTCCCATGTGCCGTTGAAGTTGCCACGGCGGTAAAGAAGGCTGTCGGTGTGTCCGAGGACCTCTGAAAGCTCCGCCTCATAGGGTGCGCGTTCAGCGTCGATCAGCGCGGCCATCTCAGGATCCGGCGCAATTACGTCCGAGAAGATCGGGATCAGCTTATGCTTCACCTCTTTCAGCTCCCCGTCGCGCACGTCGAGATCGAGACGCGACAGGAACTTCCCGTGGCTCCCGCTGGCGATCAGATGGGTCTTGCCCACCAGAAGCGGTTCGGGAAGCGCATCATGGGTGTGGCCCGTGAGGATGATGTCGATACCCTCGACATCGGCCGCGAGCTTTCGGTCCACGTCAAAGCCGTTGTGGCTCAGGAGCACGACCAGTTCGGCACCCGCGTCCCGCACCTCCGAGACCACCTCGGCCATACGCTCCTGCCGCACCCCGAAGCTCAGGTTCGGGAACATCCAGCCGGGGTTCGCGATGGGCATGTAGGGAAAGGCCTGCCCGATCACCGCAATCTGCACGCCGCCCCGCTCGAACATCTTGTAGGGCTCATAGGCCGGCTCGTTCCATTCCGAGTCAAAGATGTTCGCGCCGAGGAACGGGAAATTCAGTTCGTTGTCGACGATCTCGGTCACCCGGTCGATCCCGAGCGTGAATTCCCAGTGGCTCGTCATCGCGTCGACACCAAGAAGGTTCATGGCGTTCACCATGTCCTGCCCGTTCGTGCGCAGCGCGGTCAGCGACCCCTGCCAGGTGTCGCCGCCATCGAGCAGGAGCGCGTCAGGCCGGTCAGCGCGGATGGCGTTCACCACCGTCGCGATCCGGTCGAGCCCGCCCATCTTTCCGTAGCCCTGTGCGAGCGAGGTGAAATCCTCGTAGGTCAGCGCATATTGTGCGGGCGAACCGTCGGCGATGCCATAGAGCTTCAGAAAATCCCGCCCGGTAACATGGGGGGGCTGACCGGCCGCGGCACCGACGCCCAGATTGATCTCGGGTTCGCGGAACCAGACCGGCTTTAGCTGGGCATGGATGTCGGTGACGTGCATCAGCGTCACGTTGCCCGTGGTTTCAAAGCCCAGGAGGTCGTCCTGGCTCAGCGCCTGTTGCGCGGCGAGCCGGGACCAAGAGCCGAGGCCGCCTGCACCGTAAATCGCCGAGGTGGCCATCGCCACCTGCAGGAAATCACGACGTGAAATCATCTTTGCCTCTCACAACACATTTACCCATTCGATTTTATGAATGGATTTGAGCGGACAGCGCCCGCGCCGGTCTCCCGCCGCGGGCGTTGGTTCTTACTGGCGGACCCCGGGCCCCTCGATGGACAAGCCGTTGCCGCGCGTGGCGACGTAGAGCTCGAGCGCCCGGAACTCGTCCGATCCTTCCGCGAAGGTCTCGGCACGGGTATCCCGGATGCATCCCTTGAAGCGATTGTGCTTAGAGATCAGCTTGGCCTGTTTCAGCCGGTAGACCGGAAAGTCGTTGGTCTGGCCCTGGCTCAGGTGGTCCGCGCGGATCATCAGGCCAAAACTGTCCTCGTGGCAGTTCGCGCAGGACAGTTCGAGCTGGCCATAGCGGGTATAGTACATTTCCTTGCCCTGCTCCCAGAAGCTGCGGGCAGGCCCGTCGAAGGACACGTTGACCGGCAGGCCGCGCGACTGAGAAACGATCAGCGCCGCCATGGTCTGCATCGGTTCACCGGACCATTTCCAAGGCTCGGCGCCCATCCGCTCGGTCCGGCAGGTGTTGATGAGATCCTCGATCGTGTGCAGCTTGCCGTCCTCGCCGACCTTGGGCAGCGCGGTGGCAAGACCCGTGAACGTCTCGACATCGTCATGACACGACGCACAGCTCTTGGCCTCGGTGCCGTCGGGCATGCCGTAGGCGTCGACGGCCTTGTCCACCAGCACCATCGCGGGGTTGTCGAAATCGTCCATTTCGAGCGCCTGCGTTTCGTCGGTGCGGAACCGCCAGCCCGAATAGATCGTGTCGAGATTCTCGACATGTTCGGGCGCCGGGGCCTCGGTCACGATCTCGATTTCGCCGTTTATTACCAGTTCGTCGTCGTCAGGATCGGCCATGGCCCATCCCGAGGAAATTGCAGCGGCTGCCGCCGCGCAGAACAGGGTCGATTTCCTCATTGCGTCCTCCCTCGCTCCCTCCCCGGGCGATGTTCTCAGCTGACCTCGATGGCCTTGTTTTCCGTGTAAACGTCGCCGTCGTCATCGTGCCAGGTAAAGGTGAACTCCCCGCTTTCCGGCACCTTGGCGTCGAACTCGAAATACGGGTTCGTCGAAATGGCCGGGGCCAGAACCACGTCGATGACGTTCTCGCCGTTGAAATCCACCACGAAGCGATTGATGATCGACCGCGGGATCACGTTACCCTCTTTGTCCTTGCGCTGCCCCGACTCCATCGGGTGGCTGATCAGCGTCTTGATGGTGACGGTCTCACCCGCCGACGCCGTTTTCGGCACCTTCACGCGGGGCTTCACACCTTCTGCCATGATCTATGCTCTCCTGTGCTTAGCCGCCGCAGCCGCCGATGGTGACCTTTACGGTCTTCGAGGCCTGAGCAAAGCTGCCATCGGCCATCTTGGCGATGGCCACAACATCCTGGGTTCCCGAGAGCCGCACACGGGTCGAGGCCGACTGGCTGCCCGCCAGCGGACCGAAACGGAAAGTGGCGATGCCGGGCAACGGGTTGCCGGTGGCGTAAACGCGGATCTCGACCGCACCGGGCGCATCGACAGCGATCGGCACCGTGTTCCCGTTCTCGGCGATCTCCGGTGCGGTTACGGTCACACCGCTGTCCGAGGGCGTGGCTCCGCCCGTGAAGTCGTCGATGCTGCCGACCTCTTCCACCGCGGCGAGCGCCGGCAACGGAAGCACCAGCGTCATCCCCGTCGCCACCCCAAGCGCCAGCGTCTGGCGTCTTGTCAGTTCCATGCAGGATCCTCCTTTCGGACTCGGGCCGAGCCCATCAATCTTTCAGTGTTACGAGATAGGCGACCACGTCCTCGACTTCCTGTGCGGACAGCAGCGGGGCGATGGCCGCAGGGTCGATCGTCTTGCCAGTGTATGCGTCGCCGGGACGGATGAAACCGGTGATTCTATAAAAGGACGGCATCATCGACTCGGGGAACATCATCTTGGCGTTCGCCACGATCCCGCGAAGCTCCGCCTCGGTCCAGCGCTCCCCCGCCCCGTCGAGCAGCGGGCCTATCTCACCATGGAAATCCAGGTCGGACAGCGCCGTCACCGAATGGCAGGCAATGCAGTTGCCCGCGCCCTTGTCCATCAGCACCTTGCCGTTCTCGGGATCTCCCGGCTGGCCCGACAGCGATTGCGCCACCGCACCATCCTCGAAAACCACGTCACCCGGTGCTATCTCCTCCGCAGTTGCCGCCGCTCCGACAAGGAACGTGGCCGCGAGAAAAATCGAAAGCCGCATGGCTCCTCCCCTCGATCTTCTTCGTCCACCCAGCCTATGTGCGAACTTCGATTCACACAACAACAAATTCGATTTCGTGAATTCTAATTGCTGTCCTGCCCGGCCGCGACCCGCGCGTTGTGCTTGCGGGCATGGTAGGTCTGGAATGGCTCGTCGGTCTCGTATCCCTTCTCCAGCACCCAGGTCAGCAGGTCCCGCGTGGTGCTGGGGCCGAAAGCACCGGGAACCTGCGCCACGGCGATTTTGTTGCCCGGCGCGGGGTCCGTCACCTCTTCGGGAAAGAACACGAGCGTCGGCGTGAACAGAAGGCCCCATTTCCGGGCAAGCTGCTTCTCGGACAGCACCTCGCCATCGAAATCCGTGACATCGACGTCCCCGAACATGTTGAGTTGCACGACAAAGAAGTCGTCCCGCAACATCGCGTCAATCACCGGTACAGGATAAACCTTCTCGTGCATCTCGCTGCAGTAGATGCAGCCTCGCTGTTCGACCATCACCAACAGCCGCTTGCCCTCGGCGGTGGCCTCGGCAAGGTCTTCGTTCAGGTCCTTGAACGTGTCGTGCATCCAGTCCGCCTTGTGCAGACCGTCGTCGCCCATCTCCGCTGCACCCACGGCGAACGGCAGGGCAAGAAGCGCCGTCAACGCGCAAACCGCCAGTCTCATCCCGATCCTCCCTCGATCGCTCCCAATCATCTCAACACGCCGATATCCGGCGCGATTTCCAGCATCCATTCGGCGATGTAGCTGATGCTGCCGGTTCCGATCAGCAGCGCGAAAACGATCAGCAGAACGCCGATTACCTTCTCGATCACCGGCAGGTAGCGGCGGATGCGCTGCATCCAGCCCATGAATGGCCCGATAAAGGCCGCCGCCACGATAAAGGGCAGCGTCATCCCCAGCCCGTAGACGAACAGCAGCATCGCGCCACGTCCCGCCGTTTCGGTCCCCGCCGCGGTGAACAGGATCGCCGCCAGCACCGGCCCCACGCAAGGCGTCCAACCAAAGGCGAAGGCGAGACCGATCACATAGGCGCCGACAATCCCCAGATTGCTCGTATCGCCCGCCTGCGTCTGAAGCTGGCGATACAGGATCCCGATCTTCAGAACCCCGAGGAAATGCAGCCCCATGAGGAAAATGACCGCAGCCGCCACCCAGCGCAGCACATCGAACCATTCGCGTACCAGCTGCCCGGCCGCGCTGGCCGTGGCGCCCAGCACCATGAACACGGTGATGACACCCGCCGAAAAGGCCGTCGCCGACAGGATCGCCTTCAATCGCACCGCACGGGTCACCGTGCCCTCTGCCGTCAGCTGGTTCATGCCGACGCCCGCCATGTAGCTCAGGTAGAACGGCACGATCGGCAGGATACAGGGCGACAGGAACGACAAGAGCCCCGCCAATGCGGCCCCGGCCAGAGAAACGTCGAACATCCGGGAATCCTTGATACACAATCATATTCGTATTAGTTGATGGATCATGAGCTCGTCAATCTCCGTCGTCCTCGCGACCCTCGCGCTGGCCGCGGCGCCGCTGCCTTTGGCGGCGGCGGAACTTGTCATGGTTCAGGAACGCGGCTGCATCTGGTGCGCCCGCTGGAACGACGAAATCGCACCGATCTTTCCGAAGACGCGAGAGGGCCGCGCGCTCGGCCTGCGCAGGATCGACATTTCCGAAAGGAACCCCGAAGGCTTTGCCTTTGCGCGCCCCGTCCTTTTCACACCCACCTTCGTGCTCGTGGAGGACGGGCAGGAACTGGGCCGGATCGAGGGCTACCCGGGCGAGGATTTCTTCTGGGGCCTGCTCGGCCAACTGATAACCGAGAACGACATTCTCATGGAGGAGGAAGCGGAATGAAACGGCATGCACTGGCAACGTTCGCAACGGCCTGTCTGATTGCTGCGACGGCGGTATCTGCGGACGAGGACGACGCCTTCGTCGAGTTCAAGGTCCTCAAACCGGAGGTCGCGCTCGAAATGGCCGAGGCCGCCATGGCCAATTGCCGCGAGCAGGGCTATCAGGTCGGCGTCACCGTGGTCGACCGTTTCGGCCTGCCCCAGGTGTTCCTGCGCGACCGTTTCGCAGGCATCCATGTCTACGAAACGTCGCGGCGCAAGGCCTGGACCGCCGTCAGCTTTCGCACGGGCACCAGCGACCTCAATGACGCCACCGCGCCCGGCCAGATTTCCCAGGGCATCCGCCAGCTTTCCGAGGCCTTGCCCCTGGGCGGCGGGCTGCTCGTCGAAGGGGCGGGCACGATCCTCGGGGGCATCGGCGTCTCGGGCGCTCCCTCTCCGGAGCTTGACGATGCCTGCGCAGAAGCGGGAATAGTGGCGGTGGAAGATCAGATCGCCTTCTGAGGACGGGACACGGAACGACAATGGCATTGCCGGTATTTACAGAGGACATCTCGGACGACGAGCTGGATCGCATGGTGAACAACGCCAAGACGGCCTCGGATTTCCTGAAGGCCATCAGCCATGAGAGCCGGCTGCTGATCCTGTGCCACCTCGTTTCCGGTGAGAAATCGGTGACCGAACTGGAGCAACTCCTGTCGGCGCGCCAGGCTGCCGTCTCGCAGCAGCTTTCGAGGCTGCGTCTCGAAGGGCTGGTGACGCCCCGGCGCGAAGGCAAGGCGATCTACTACAGCTTGACCGACGACCGTCCGAAGAAAATACTCGAGGTCGTGTACGACCTGTTCTGCAAACAGGACGACCCGGACAGCTAGACGCGGAACCTCCGCCAAAGTGTCTCCGGGGAGGGAGGAAACATGATGGCAGA
>CAYGNB010000039.1:7395-9415 GCA_964351135.1 uncultured Rhodobacterales bacterium
ACATGATGGCAGACCTGTTCGAGCCGTATCTCGCGGCCCTCGTTGGCGCGTGCGGTGGAGTGGTGCTCGGACTGGCCGCACGGCTGGGCCGGTTCTGCACCCTCGGCGCAATCGAAGACTACCTGTACGGCAACAGCGACCACCGCCTGCGAATGTGGGGCGTGGCGATTGGTGTCGCGATAGTGGCGAGCTTTGCGCTCTCGGGCGCGGGCCTCGCCGACCTGGAAAACAGCATCTATCTCGCGCCCGGCTGGAACCCCGCCGCCCATGTCTTTGGCGGCCTGCTCTTTGGCGTCGGCATGGCGCTCGCCGGCAATTGCGGCTTTGGCGCGCTGGCCCGGCTCGGCGGCGGCGATCTGCGCGCCTTCGTGATCGTCCTCGTCATGGGCATCAGCGCCTATGTCGTCATGTCCGGCCCCCTTGCGCATCTGCGCCTGATTGCCTTTCCGCCGGAACTGGTGCCCACCGGCGGCACGCCGGGATATGCCCACGCCCTCGCAGCCGGTCTCGGACTGCCGCTTCCGACGGTGGGTATCGCCCTCGGCGCCGGCGTTATCGCCCTATCTCTCGCCCGCCGCGACATTCTCGGCGAACACAGGCTGATCCTCTGGGGCGCCGCTGTCGGCCTCGCCATCGCCTTCGGCTGGGCTGCCAGCACCTACCTCTCCACGCAGACCTTCGGCGCGGTCGAGGTGCGCTCCTATACCTTCGCCGCCCCGTTGGGCGAAAGCATCCTTTTTGCCATGACCTCGACCGGCACCGCCATGACCTTCGCGGTGGGGGGCGTCGCGGGCGTCTGGTGCGGCGCTTTCGCGGGTTCGCTCAGCAAGGGTCATTTCCGTTGGGAAGCCTGCGAAGACCCCCGCGAACTGCGCCGGCAGATCTTTGGCGCAATCCTGATGGGCGGCGGCGCGGTAATCGCCGGCGGCTGCGCCATCGGCCAGGGTATCTCGGGCCTGTCTGTGCTGTCCTATGGCGCACCACTGACGCTGGCCGGCATCTTTGTCGGCGCGAGCATCGGGCTGAAGACCCTCATCGCCGGTTTCAACGCCGTGTGATGCCGGGCCGCTTTCCGCACAACAAATTCCGCACAGCGCCTTGGGCTATCGCCCTGAAACCGTCGTCCTGAAGATCCCAAGGCCAGTCATGCCCCGACACTCGAACCGGGCAACTCAGCTAAGGCTGATCACGGCGACTGACCGCCAGATCTTCTCCGCTCCTGCAGGTTTGCGGCGGGATCAGGCGGGGCGGCCCATCATCAGGCGCAGCGGTTCAAAGATCATGACCGTCTCGCCGCGCTGGTTGCGCACGGTGTTGCGCGTCTTGACCAGCCCCCGATCGCCCTTGCTTTCCTGTCGGACCTCCAGGATCTCGATCTCAACCTCTACCGTGTCGCCTTCGAGCACCGGCCCCTTGATCGACATGGTCGTGCCCAGAAAGGCGAGGCCTGTTTCCTGCGCGGTAGCGTTCAGCGCCAGCCCTTCCGCAATGGCAAAGACCAGCGCGCCGGGCGCGGGGTTGCCTTTTATCGCCGCTTCGGTGCGGCGGTATTCGGCGTTGGTGAACAGCACTTCGATCATGCCCGCCAGTCCGACAAAGGCGTTGATATCGCTGGGCGTGATCGTGCGCCCGTAGGTCAGGTATTTTTCCCCGACCGTCAGATCCTGCCAATAGAAACCGCGGCCAAGCCGCACTGGGGTATCACTCATCTCTGTTCTCCTGCTCGTTGCAATATGCGCCATGAGCGCATCAGATCGCGGCCTCCTGCGGCGCTGCCATCATAAGTGCCGAACGCCTGCATCGTGTCACCGTGGAACACCGGGTTCGGAAAGACCACATCGGTCATGCCGACATTGTCTGCCTCGATGATGGTGCGGGTGATGGCGTGGCGGATCACCTCGCCCGGCTCGAATTGCTCCAGATAGCGCCCGGCCACGGTCACGCCTCCTCTTTGCTTGCGCCGGGGCTGGCCGCGGGCGCACGGCCCAGCACACCCGCCTCTTCCAGCGCGATAACGGCC
>CAYGNB010000039.1:9515-14549 GCA_964351135.1 uncultured Rhodobacterales bacterium
AACCCGACCGCCTGAAGATGCGGGTCGGTCAGCAGATCGTCGAGCCCCGCCACCCGCGAATGCGGCACGTCGAGCCGTTCGAATACGGCGATCCATTCCTCTGTCGTGCGGCGCGGCATCTCTTCGCCCAGCACCGCATACATCTCGCCCACATGGCGCGACCGGTCGGTGGCATCGGCGAACCAGGGCTGCGCGAACACATCGTCCCGGCCAAGCTCGACAAAGGTGCGGCGCCAATGCGCCTCGGTATAGGGCAGCACGGCGACCCAGCCATCGGCAGTCCGGTACGGTTTGCGATTGGGATTGAGCAGCCGCAGATACCCCGCCTGCGCATCCACGTCGAAGCTGGCAGCGGCCAGATGCTCGGTCATGACGAACGAGGTCATGACCTCGAACATCGGCACCTCGATCTCGGCCCCCCTGCCCGACCGTTCGCGCCCGAACAGCGCGGTCGAAATCGCGTTGGCGGCATAAAGCGCGGCGATCTTGTCGGCGATGACGCCGGGCACATAGGACGGTTCGTTCCCGGTATAGGTCGGCAACCGTGCGATGCCCGAAGCGGCCTGGATCACGTCGTCATAGGCGGGCCGGTCCGCATAGGGACCATCGCTGCCGAAGCCGATGGCGGAGCAATAGATCAGCCGTGGATTGCGCTGCAAAAGCGCCGTTGGCCCCAGGCCCAGCTTCTCGATCGCGCGCAGGCGCATGTTGTGCAGAAAGACATCCGCCTCGTCGATCAGCCTCAGCAGGATGTCGCGGCCTTGCTCGGTCTTGAGATCCAGCGCGATGCTCTTCTTGTTGCGATTGCAATTCGCGAACATCGAGCTTTCGCCGGTTGCCGCACGCGGGTCGATATACCGCGCGAGATCACCGGTCGGCGCCTCGACCTTGACGACCTCAGCGCCAAAATCGGCGAGGATCTGGCCCGCCATCGGTCCGAGAACGATCGTCGTCAGCTCGACGACACGGACGCCTTTCAAGAGATCAAGCAATTGCCTCTCCTCGGGGTTTTGGGGGCGACGGGATCGCGCCGCCCCCGGGGTTACGGTCAGCTGCCGCTGGTGCGGAGTCGTTCGACCTCTGCCCGGAAATCCGACAGGATCTCGCTGCCCTGCTTGCCGCGCTTGTCGAGCGCATCCGCCCAGTCCTTCGCCACGCTCTGGAAACTCTCGGCAAGCGTCGCCTTTTCCGCGTCGCTCAGGTCGAAAACAGTGGCGCCTTCGTCTACCATGCGAGTGGCCAGTTCCTTTTCGGCGTCGTCGAACGTCTTGCAGGCGCTTTCGGTCACTTCGCGTCCGATCCGGGTCAGCACGTCCTGGACGTCAGCCGGCAGACTGTCCCATTTGCGTTGCGAGATCGAATAGGTGATGCCCACCGAGCCGAAATTCGCGTTGCGCGTGGCCGAGCTGACGATCTGGTTCAGACCGTAAGAAAAGGTCGACGCGAAGGGCAGCAGAGCCCCGTCAATGGTGCCTTTGCTCATCGCATCGAAGATTTCCGGCGGCGTCATGCGCACCGGGGTCGCGCCGGCGGATTGCAGCGACAACTCCATGGCACCGGGGTTCGAGCGCATCTTCTTGCCCGCGAAATCGGCAAGCGAGGCGACCTCGGCACGTTTCGAGAAGATCGCCTGATAGGGCGACAGCGCGACATTATAGAGCACGCGAACACCGTTCGGCTGGAACTCCAGCTCGTCCAGCTTGCCGCCCGGCTGCACCAGATGAGCGTAGGCAAGCGCACCTTCGCAGGACGAGGCGATCTCGCCCGGCAGTTCCACGACACCGCCCAGTGGCATCTTTTCCGACACATAGGACGGTACGATATAGCCGATGTCGGCGATACCGGCCTGGGTGATCGACAGGATATCCTTGGCCTTGGCAAGCTGCTGCGCCGGGTAGTGTTCGAACGCAACGCGGTCGCCCAGTTCTTCCTTCACCCGCTCCATGAACACGTTGGTGGTGTACTGGGTGATGATGTGATCGGCCGGCAGGCTGTCGGCGATCTTGATGGTGACCTCCTGCGCGGCGACAGGCGCCGCGGCGGCGAATGCCGCGCAAAGGCTCAGATAGCTGAATTTCATCTTCATGGTCGTTTTCCTCCGTTGACCACCAGGGGTTAGCATTCGACGCGGGCGCCCTCTCCGTAGGGCGGGGCGTAGCAGATCAGCACACGGACCGGGGTGTCGCCGACGGCGACGAAGGTGTGGGCCCGATCGGCGGGAAAGAAGCAGCTTTCGCCCGGCCCGATCTCGCGGGTCAGCCCGCCGATCTCGACACGGGCGCGGCCTTCGAGCATCCAGCAGAACTGGTCGATGCCCGGATGCAGATGCGGCGTGGCGCCCTCGCCCGGTTCGATCCGGCCGATCAGCACCTCCATCTGCGTAGCGCCGGTTTCCGGCGACACGAGACGGCGATTGACGGTGCCGCTGTGACCGCGCGGCGAATACGGTTCCGCGTCGGCCTCGGTCATGAAGAATTTCGTCGGATCGATGTCCGATGTGGTGTGAGACACAAGCTCCTCCCTGGGTTACTGAATGGTGCCGGGCAGCCACAGCACGAGTTGCGGGAATGCGACCAGCAATGCGAGCACGACGAGATGGGCGACCACATGCGGCGCGACACCGCGGAAGATTTCCGAAAGCGGCCGTTCGGCGTAGCGCGACACGACAAAGATATTCATGCCCAGCGGCGGGGTGATCATCCCGACCTCGGCGGCGACCACCACCAGCACACCGAACCAGACCGGATCGAAGCCAAGACCGGTGATCGCGGGCACCATGACCGGCACGGTCAGGATCAGGATCGCCATCTGGTCCATGAAACAGCCCATGATCAGATAGAACAGGACGATCCCGGCCATGATCACATAGGGCGACACGTCCAGCCCGGCGATCCACGAGACGAAGCCCGGCGTGATCTGGCCCAGTGTGAGAACGTAGCCGAAGATATGCGCCCCGATGATGATCATGAAGATCATGCAGGTCGCGCGGACCGCCCGCGACAGCGCGCCCCAGGTCGCGCGCCAGGTGAGCGTGCGAAAGGCGGCCGCGATGACGAAGGCACCGAAGGCGCCCAGCCCCGCCGCCTCGGTGGGCGTGGCAACGCCGAGATAGATCGACCCCGTGACGCAGGCGAGCAGCATCAGCATCGGCCCGATCTCGCGCAGGGCGCGCACCTTGTCGCGCATCGGCCAGGCGCGGGCCGGCGGCGCGATGGACGGATCGCGTGCCAGCAGCACGTAAACCGTCGCGATGATCGCGAGCGTTACGAGAATGCCCGGGATCACGCCGCCGATCAGAAGCTGGGCGATGTTGACCTCGACGATGATCCCGTACAGCACCAGCGCGATCGAGGGAGGGATCAGCATCGCCAGCGTGCCCGACACCGCGACCACGCCCGAGGCGAACTTCACCTCGTATCCGGCCCGCCGCATGGCCGGGATCGAGGTCGACGACAACGCAGCCGCCGCGGCGGTCGACGAGCCCGAGATCGCGCCAAACCCGGCGCCGGCCAGCGCGGTTGCCACAGCCAGCCCGCCGGGCAGTCGGCCGACCCAGATGGTGATCGCCTTGAACATGCGGTCCGCGATGCCGCTGACGATGACGAATTCGGCCATCAGGATGAACAACGGCACCGCGATCAGTTCGAACCCGTTGGTGGTGGACAGCGGCGTGGTGGACAGGACCGACAGCGCGCTGTCGAATCCCACGATGGCCATCAGGCCCACCAGGCCGGTGAACGCCAGGGCAAAGCCGACCGGCACCCCCAGCAGGAGCAGCACCAGCAAACCAATGACGACAAACAGGGAAATCATTGCGCCGCCCCTTCTTCTGCAGGGGCTTTTCCGGCGACGACGGCGAGTGAGCTTGCCAGCCGGGCGACGCAGACGATCACCATCGCGGCCGATCCCAGAGGCACCAGCGCATAGCTGGCCCATGCCGGCCAGGGCACGATACTGGCGATGATCTCGTCATTGCTGAAACTCTTCCATGCGCGCTCCCACGAAACCCAGGTCAGCAACACAAAGATCCACAGGCCGATGAGGCTGGACAGCACATGGGTCAGCGCCCTGGACCGGCGCGGCAACCGCACGGTGAGCAGGTCGACGGACAGATGCTCGTCGCGCCAGTAGGTCGGCCCGAAGCCAAAGAAGAACACCGCCGGCGTAAGGTAGAGTACAACGAGATCGTGAGCGAAGAAGATCGGCGCGCCCGCGCCATAGCGCAGCGCGACATCGGCAACGATAAGCAGGGTCATGACGGACAGCGCGACAACGGCGACCGCGGTGAAGGCGACGTCCACGACGTCCAGAAATTTCCGGATCATTTTTTCGGCCCGTTCTCGTGCATCTGGGCGTGGATCGCGGCAATTGCGTTGCGCAGCGCCTCGGCAATCTCTTCGTGGCGGCCCTGCATCCGGTAATTCGGGCCGGCGACTGACAGGCCGTACTTCTGCCCGGCGATCTCCAGCAGCATACCGACGCCGGAAACTTCGGGGGTAAATTCCGTGGCGTTGAGGAACCAGCCACGTTCGCGCCCCGCCACGATATTGTCGAACAACGCGTCGGGGTCGGTGATCGAGGTCTCGGCGGCCTCGGAATAGTCGATCCGCGCCAGTTCGCGCCGCAGCGCCGCATCGTCGAGCGCCGCCAGGATCGCCTTGCCCGACGAGATCGCATAGATCGGCCGCAACTCGCCCGCGCGAGCGGAGTAGCGCACGCCCTGGCGGGACTCGAGCGCCTCGAGATAGATGACGCTGTCCCCTTCACGCGCCGCAAACAGCACGGTTTCGCCCGTGGCTTCGCGCAGATCCTCCATATGTTCCTGCACAAGGCTGAGCAGAGGATCGCTCTCGACGATGGACAGCGTAAGGTCATGCATCCGGCGCGTGGGATAAAACCCGCCCCGGCGCCTCACTTCGAACAGGAAACCGCGCGCGCGCAGCGTTGCCACCAGATTGCTGGTGCTCGACAGCGGAAGCCGCAGCGCCTCGGACAGCTGCGTGAGCGTCGCGGGCCGCTGCGCGGCCGCGAAAT
>CAYGNB010000040.1:0-14546 GCA_964351135.1 uncultured Rhodobacterales bacterium
CATGAAACCTTTAGGGCGGTTCTGCCGGGCGAAACGCATTTGACAGGTCGATATCGAATCCGAACCTATCTAGGTGGCGTGCTGCGGGTTTTCACGCGGTGGCGGAGCAGCGGCCGGATCACGCGAAGATCGAGCAGGGTGGCCACTGTCACGCCCAGCACGACGAGACAAAGCACCCATTTGGACAGCGGCTCCATCGCGCCTTCAATCAGCAGCGCGTGGATCACCGTCGCGATCACGACAATCAGGGCCAGCCCGTTGTGGATGATGCGCCAAACCGGGAAGCGTAGCCCCAGCCGCCGGCGAAGGGTCACCAGAACCGCGGTCGCCAAGATGCCCCACATCGCCAGCACCCCGTAGACCGAGAAGGGTGTGGGAGCGACCAGCAGCAACGCATCGAGCGTGTCCGGGGCGCTGGTCAGATAAAGGCCGCCGACATGCAGTAGGACACAGGCCGTGATCGCCATACCGGCCCACCGATGCCATTTTCGTCCTGTGCCCGTTTTCGTACCGGGCAGATATCCGGCCGCCAGCAACGGCTGAACGGCCAGCAGGGCCAGCCCGACGATCCCGGCAAACCCTCCAACGATGTACGCCGGGTTGCGGTAACCCAGATAGGGGCTCGTCGTCGCGATCAGGACCGGTCCCAACACGACAACACCCAGACTGGCCCATATCAGCAAGGCGGGGATGCGCGGTGCCGGTGACTGCATGTGCGGCTCGGAGATGGCCTCAGGCGGGCGCGAGCACGAAGTCGGTGCTGAGCGAAGTGTCGCGCGCGCTCGGCATCACGGGTCGCAGGAACACGGTATCATACGCCCCGTCGTCATAAGCCAGATGCGCATGGGGCTGGCCGAAGTTTGGAACGATCTGCTCCATTTCGAGCCGGAAGCTGCCGTCAGCGGCGGTCAGTACGCTGCCATGATTTTTCGGCTCACGCTCGCCGCCCAGCGTGGTGGCGGCCCAGATCTGGATGCGGACACCGCCCAGCAGGGCGCCATCGCCGGCCCGGCGGACCGTGCCCGAGACCCAGAACCCCGATCCCAGACGTTCGACGAACGGTGCATTGGGCCGGTAGTTGTTGCTGCCGCCGCGCATCGAACGGGTCGGCGCAAAGCTTTGCGCGAAGGCGGGCGACGCGGCACCCAGCGGCAACTGGCCCAGGGCCGCTGCCGCAGACCCGGCGGCCAACAGAAAGGAACGGCGATTGTAGAACGGTGTCATCATGGCTTCTGCGCCCTTTCGGTTGCGCCGCAGAATGACGTTTTCCCGCGCGCGGCGCATGCGCTGCGTCGGAAACATAGCAGAAACACGGGACGAAAACCACGAAGGCGGCGCACAATTCTGTGACTGATGGTTGCCGCAGTCGGGCTGGTAGACCGGGCTACGGGCGCAAGGCGCCCACACCGAATTTGCCACGGCCCGGGTCTGTACCCCGGGCCGCAGCGGTTTCGCTCTCCGATCAGAACGGGCTGTCGGGGAAGTAATATTGCTCGGCGTTCTCGGGCGTGATCCGCTGGCTGCCGATGATGAAGCGGCCGGATACCGGCGTCGGCGACACCAGCCCGAGCGCGGTCAGTTCGATCGCGGTGGCGATCTGCGCCGGGGGATAGGTCACGTTGACGGGCAGCATCGGGTCGCCGTCCATCATGCGCTGGATGATTTCCTTCATCCCGGCGCCACCGACCACCCACATCTCGTCATTTCGGTCCGCCTGTCCGATGGCTTCGAGAACGCCGATCGCCATGTCGTCATCGGCGGCCCAGACCGCGTCGATGTCGTCGTATTTCGACAGGAAATCCTGCATCACGTTAAAGGCGTCGTCGCGGTTCCAGTTGCCGTGCTGCATGTCGAGCACGTTGATGCCCGACCCCTCGATTGCCGCCTGAAACGCATCGACACGTTCGTTGTCGAGCGTGGTTGGGATGCCGCGCAGCACCACGACATTGTCGCCTTCGTTGAGGGTCTCGGCAAAATATTCGCCCGCGACGCGGCCAAAGCCGGTATTGTCACCGGCGACATAGAGATCCTCGATCCCTTCGACCGAAAGACCCCGGTCCACGACCGTCACCCAGATCCCCTGTTCCTTGACCGCCTGAACCGGTGCGGTCAGCGGCTCGGATTCGAAGGGCAGGACCACCAGCGCGTCGATGTTCCGCGTGGCGACCATATCCTCGATGTCGTTGACCATCTTGCCGGCGTCCCCGGCGGTTGCCAGTACGAAATCGAGCTGGGGATAAGTCGCTTCCAGCCGTTCGATCGCGGCACGGGCGTGATAGTTCAGACCGCCCATGAAACCGTGCGTGGCCGACGGGATCGCCACGCCCACGGTATAGCTCTGGTCCTGTGCCGCAACCGGTCCGGCGGCCAATGCGAGGCCAAGCGCGGCCCCCTTGAAAATATCTCTGCGTTTCATGGATACCCTCCCAGTTTTGCCGTTCAGTCGGCGGACTTTCCTTCCCGTTGCAGAACCACGGCAAGGATGACGATGACGCCCTGTATCGCGCCGTTCAGATACGGGCTGACGATCGAGGCGAGGTTCAGAATGTTGTCGATGAGGCTCAGGATCAGGACGCCGACCACGGTTCCCCAGACCCGGCCGAAACCGCCCTTGAGCACGGTGCCGCCGATGATCACGGCGGCGATGGCCTCGAGTTCCCAGAGCACGCCGGTGGAGCCGGAGGCGGAGCCGAGGCGCGGGACATACATGATGGTCGCCACGCCGACGAGCAGCCCGAGCAGGACATAGGTGGTCATGCGCACCCGGTCGACCTTGACCGCAGAATAGCGCGCCACCTGTTCATTCGCCCCCAGCGCGGCGCAGTGCCGACCAAACGGCGTCATCCGCATGGCGAGTTCGCCGATGATCGCGACCAGCGCAAAGACGATGATCGGCCAGGCCACGCCCAGCAGCCCGTCATAATAGACGGGCCGGTAGAAACTGCGCGCATCGTAGTTCAGCGACAGCGTGCCGCCATCTGCCAGCCAGGTCGTGAGCGACCGGTAGATGCCCATCGACCCGAGCGTCACGATAAATGCCTCGATGCCGACCTTTGCGATGAGAAACCCGTTGAGCAGACCCGCAAAAAGCCCGGCAAGCAGCGCAACGGCCATCCCGGCGGCGATCAGCGGCACGCCGATCCCCAGTGTCGGAATCATCGCGTTCATGGCAAGGATCATCACGCCGGCGATGAAGGCGGCCATGGATCCGACCGACAGGTCGATGCCGCCGGCGGTTATCACGAACGTCATTCCGACCGCGATGATCCCGATAAAGGCCGACCGGGCAAGCACGTTGGTGACGTTCCCGTAGCTCAGGAAGTTCGAATTCAGCGCCGCGCCGAGAACGATCAGCAGGATCAGGGCCAGCACCGGCCCCAGCACATGCAGCGACAGGCCGCGCCGGGGCGCCTCCTTGCTGCCGGATGCGGTCAGATCGGTCATGCGTATTCCCTCGACATTTCGCCGACGCCCATGGCCCGGCGCAGGATGGCGTCTTCGGTGATCTCATCGCCGTGCAACTCACCCGCGATATGGCCACGCCCCATGACGACCACGCGGGGTGCGAGACCGATCACCTCGGGCAGTTCCGACGAGACGACGATCACGCTCTTGCCCTGCGCGGCCAGTGCCGCGATGAAATCGTAGATCTGCTGTTTGGTGCCGATGTCGATACCGCGCGTCGGTTCGTCGATGATGACGATTTGCGGTTCTGCCAGCATCGTCTTGGCCAGCAGCAGCTTCTGCTGGTTGCCGCCCGACAGGCTGCCCGCGGTCATGCCCCGGTCCTTGACGCGAATGTCGAATTCGTCGATCGCCGCCGTCAGTGCCCGGTCCTCGGCCCGCTTGTCGATGCCGACGCGGCCAAACTTGTCGAGCGCCAGCAACGTCAGGTTCTCGGTCAGCGTTTTGCCGAGCAGCAGACCCTTTTCCTTGCGGTCCTCGGTCAGATAGACCAGCCCCGCCTCGCGCGCGGCCAGTACCGAATTCGGTTTCAGCGGCTTGCCGTTCACCCGGACCGTTCCCGTCGCGGCGCGCAGTCCCACGATGCCTTCCATCAGTTCGGTCCGTCCCGCGCCTACGAGCCCGGCAAAGCCCAGAACCTCGCCCCGGCGCAGGGTAAACGAGGCGTCGTGCACATGGCCCGGCACCGTCAGCCCCTCGACCTCCAGCACCACGTCGATGCCCGCCTCGGGTTTGGCCGGGAACAGATCGGACAGTTCCCGCCCCACCATCGCCTCGGCCATGGCATGTTCGGTGTACCCCTGGGCCGGACGCGTGACGATATGGGCGCCGTCGCGCAGCACGGTCACCCGGTCGGCGACCCGCGCGATTTCGTCCAGTTTGTGAGAGGTGTAGAGGATCGCGGTGCCTTGCGCCTTCAGCCGCTCGATCTGGCCCAGCAACACATCCGTTTCGCGCCCGGTCAGCACGGCGGTGGGTTCGTCCATGATCAGCACCCGCGCATCACGGCCGAGGGCGCGGGCGATTTCGACCATTTGCCGGTTCGGCACCGACAGATCGCGGATTCGCGTGCGCGGATCGACATGGCAGTCGAGCCGGTTCAGCAACTCGCGCGTCGTCGTCTGCATCGCCCGGCGGTCGAGAAATGGCCCGCGCCGCCTTTCACGGCCAAGGAAAAGGTTTTCCTCGACAGTCAGTTGCAGGGCGAGGTTGAACTCCTGATGGATCATCAGGATCCCGGCGGCCTCTGCCGCGCGCTGATCCGCGAAACTGACCTGTTTCCCGTCCAGCAGCAGCTCTCCGCCCGAGGGCGCGAGATAACCGCCGAGGATTTTCATCATCGTGGATTTGCCGGCGCCGTTTTCGCCGATGAGCGCGTGAACCTCGCCGGGGACAAGCGAGAAATCCACCCCGTGCAAGACCTCGATCGGGCCGAAGCGGCGGGTCACGCCGCGGGCTTCGAGCACCGCCGTCACAGCGTCACCCATGCCGCGTTGCGTTTCGACGACCGCACGCAGGCATCCACGAAGGCCACACCCTCGACCCCGTCCGCAATCGACGGAAAGACGACGCCGTCGGGCGGGGCGGCGCCGGTACGCGCGGCCCGGATCGCCTGCGCGGCCTCGCCATAGATGTTGGCGAATGCCTCGAGGAACCCTTCGGGGTGTCCGGGCGGGATGCGTGTCAGACGGCGGGACCCTTCCGTCGTGCCCGCCGCCGCCCGCGTGACGATTTCGGTCGATCCGCCAAGCGGCGTCACTCGCAATTCGTTCGGGTTCTCCTGCCGCCATTCCAGCCCGGCGCGGGTGCCGTAGACGCGCAGGCGCAGATTGTTTTCCTCTCCCGCCGCGACCTGGCTGCACCAGAGCATCCCCCGCGCGCCACCCTCGAACCGCAGCATCACATGGGCGTTGTCGTCCAGCAGCCGCCCGGGCACAAAGCTCTGCAGGTCGGCGGCCAGCGCCTCGGGTGCGAGCCCGGTGACGAAGCGCACAAGGTTCCAGGCATGGGTGCCGATGTCGCCGGTCGCGCCGCCGGCGCCGCTCCTTTCGGGGTCGGTGCGCCAAGCCGCCTGTTTGTTGTCCGGGTCGGGCGCTTCGGACAGCCAGTCCTGCGCATATTCGACCTGTACCAGCCTGAGATCGCCGAGATCGCCCCGTGCGATCCGCGCCCGGGCCTCGCGGACGAGCGGATAGCCAGTGTAATTATGCGTGAGGATGAACAGCGCCTCGGATTTTTCTGCCGCCGCCTTCATCTTTTTCGCGTCGCGTATCGTACCTGTCAGCGGCTTGTCGCAAATCACGTGGATACCACGCCGGAGGAATTCCCGCGCAACCGGCAGGTGCATGTGGTTGGGCACCACGATTGCCACCGCCTCGATCCCGTCCCTCAGACGCGCCTCGCGCTTGGCCATCTCGGCAAAGTCGGTATAGGTCCGGTCCGCGTCGAGCCCCAGGGCCAATGCGGAAGACCGCGCTTTGTCCTCGGTTGACGAAAGCGCGCCTGCGACCAGATCGAACGCACCGTCCAGCCGGGCCGCGATACGGTGCACCGCGCCGATCATCGCACCCTCGCCGCCGCCGACCATGCCCAGCCGGATCGGGCCTTGTCGGTCGGCGAAACGGCTCATCTGTCCAGCCCCAACATTGCGCGGTTCGCCGCGTCGTCGGCCCCGCTGTCCGCGAAATCGTCGAAGGCGTGCGGCGTCACCCGGATGATGTGATCGCGAACGAAGGCCGCGCCTTCGCGGGCCCCGTCCTCGGGGTGTTTCAGCGCGCATTCCCATTCCACCACGGCCCAGCCGTCGAAATCCATCGCGGCCAGTTTGGAAAAGATGGCGCCGAAATCCACCTGCCCGTCGCCCAGCGACCGGAACCGCCCGGCCCGGTCCACCCAAGGCTGGTATCCGCCATAAACGCCCTGCCGTCCGGTCGGGTTGAATTCGGCATCCTTCACATGGAATGCGCCAATACGGTCGCCATAGATGTCGAGATGCGCCACATAGTCGAGGCATTGCAGGACATAGTGGCTCGGATCGTAGAGCATCATGGCGCGCGGGTGGTTCTGCAACCGGTCCAGAAACATCTCGAAACTCACGCCGTCATGCAGATCCTCGCCCGGATGGATCTCGTAGCAGAGGTTGATACCGTGATCGTCCGCCAGATCGAGCAGCGGGCGCCAGCGCCGTGCCAGTTCGTCGAACGCGGTTTCGATCAGCCCGGCAGGCCGCTGTGGCCATGGATAGAAATACGGCCAGGCCAGCGCGCCGGAGAAGGTCGGCAGGGCGGTCAGGCCGAGATTGGCCGACGCCCGGATCGCCTTTTGCACCTGCGCGACGGCCCATTCCTGCCGCGCGGCCGGATTGCCACGCACCGCGTCGTCTGCAAATCCGTCAAAGGCCGGGTCGTAGGCGGGGTGCACGGCGACGAGTTGGCCCTGCAGGTGGCAGGAAAGCTCGGTGACGGTGATCCCGTGTTCGGCCGCTTGCCCGGCCCAATCCTCGCAATACCCCTTGCTTTCGGCCGCGGCGTCGAGATCGATCAGCCGGTTGTCCCAACTGGGCACCTGCACACCCTCATAGCCGCAATCCGCGGCCCAGGCCGTGATCCCGCCCCAATCGTTGTACGGTGCTGTGTCGCCGGCGAACTGCGCCAGGAACAGCGCAGGCCCTTTAATCGTCTTCACGGCATCCTCCCAGGCGCGTCATTTTCGCTCCAGCCGCGCATGTAATCGTTTGCAAGAGAGCGTGACAAACAATGTAATCGTATACAAGATATTTTTTTCAGTTCAGTCTCATTCACCGAAAGGGGCCGGAATGGACAGGAAAACCGCAACGATTCAGGATGTTGCCCGGGTGGCCGGGGTGTCGACGGCAACCGTGAGCCGCACATTGTCCAAGCCGTCGGTCGTCGCCAGGGCGACTCGGGAGGCCGTTTTGGACGCGATTTCGGAGACCGGCTATCGCCTCAACGCGACCGCTTCGAATCTTCGCCGGCAGCGCACCGGAACGGTGATCGTGCTGTTGCCGAACCTCGCGAACCCGTTTTTTTCGCAGATCCTTGCCGGTCTTGCCTCGGTCCTTACCCAGTCGCAATACGGGATGCTGATCGCGGATACGCAATCGGGGCCCGATCCGGACGAACGGTTTGCGCACTACCTCACCTCCGGCCAGGCGGACGGGCTGGTTCTCTTCGATGGGACGCTGTCGCCCGAGGCGCTGGCGACTCCGGGCCGGCCGCCAGTGGTGATGGCCTGCGAATGGATGGGCAGCGCGTTGCCGTCGGTGCGGGTCGAAAACGAACGCGGCGCGGCACTGGCCGTCGCGCATCTGGCGCGTCTGGGTCACCGACGGATCGGGCATGTGACCGGCCCGCGCGGAAATGTGTTGACCGAAACGCGGTTGAGCGGATTTCGCACGGCGCTGTCCAACCTTGGCCTCTCGGCGCGCGACGAATGGATTCTGGAAGGCGATTTCAGCCTAGATTCCGGCGCCGCTGCCGCCCGCATATGGCTCGCGACCGAGGATCGGCCCACGGCGCTCTTTCTGTCCTCCGACGAGATGGCGGCCGGCTTCATGGGCGAGGTTCAGCGTGCCGGACTTCGTGTGCCGGCCGATGTCTCGGTTGTCGGGTTCGACAATATCGAAATCGCCCGTCACCTGAGCCCGGGCCTTACGACAATACGCCAACCCCGGACGCAGATCGGCATTCGCGCCGCCGAACTCCTGCTCGACATGATCGAGACCGGCGCGCTGGAGGGGCCGTCGCAGGTGATCGGCGTCGAATTTATCGCGCGGGCCAGCTCCGGGCCGCCGGGCGCGGGTCGCGATAGCCGCTGAGGCGCGCGGCGCAGGCGCTGGTCCGGTAATCTGCCGGCTGGGAGATCCCTGAAACGGATCGGGGCTTTCTCAGGGAAAGGCCTGTCCGTTCAGCAGGCGGGACAAACCGGAGACAAGCTCGTCTTTCTCGTGATCTGTCAGGGCAGCACAGAAATGGACCTCCAACTGCGCCTGCATCGCCATCGTTTCGTTCGCGAGTGCAACGCCGTCGTCGGTCAGCCGTACCAGTGTCACGCGCCGGTCCTCTTTGTCGCTGCCGCGTGAAATCAGCCCCTTGCGGTCCAGCCGGGTCAGCAGGTTGGACATGCCCCCGGAGGTGAAGAGGATCGTTTCGAGCAATTGCTTGGGGCTCATCTGATAGGGCGCACCCGACGCCCGGAGCGTCGCCAGAACCCCGTATTCGGGATATTTCAGGCCGTATGGCGCGAGAGCTGCGTTCAGGCTGTGCATCAGGGCGCCGTTCAGCGCCACGAGCCGGCCGCAGATTTCCTTTCCCGAAATGTCGAGATTCGGTGCCTCCCGGCGCCACATGTCCAGCCCGTTGCGTACACGGTCTTCCGGCGTCGGGCCGACGGCGAAGCGTTTGGGGCGCTGTTGCTGCATCGGTATCCTTTCTGAGTTTTCCGCATGTTCCCCGTTCCTGCGTGCCCTGACAAGGAGGAAATAAAAGCTTTCATGAAAGGTTTTAAAAAAACTTTCTTGACAGAAACGTGATGCGGGCCCCATCATGATTGGCGGATAATCAAAGACAGGGAACTCACCATGACATTTCACGGCAAAGGGCGTTTCGCGCTCGGAGCGGCTGCCTTGGCGGCGGGGGCCGTCGCGCTCGCCGCGCCGCTGGCAGCGCAGGAGAAGCTGACCATAGCCACCTTTGGCGGCTCGTTCCTCGAAGCGGTCAAGACATGCCATATCCCGGTTTTCGAAAGCGCCACCGGCGCCACGGTCGAGGCGGTTCTCGGGAACTCCGTCCAGCACGCTGCGTCGGTGCGCGCGATGGGGGCGAACTCCGACTACGATGTGGTCTATATCGACGACTCCGCGGCGATGCAGCTCAGGGCTGAAAATCTGCTGCACCCGTTGGACCGGTCGGCATTGACGAGCGCGGGCGACCTGGATCCGCGCGCCTTTGGTCCCGATGACACCTTTGTCGTGTTCATGACCGGTGCCACGGCGATTGCCTATAACCCCGAGATGGTGGCGACCCCGCCGACCAGCTGGCGCGACCTGTTCGACGAGAAATACAAGGGCCAGGTGGCTATCGGCGACGTCACCGGCACGGCGGGGTGGCAATTCCTGCTCGCCGTGAACAAGATGGAGGGCGGTTCGCTCGACGACGTCACGCCTGGCATCGAGGCGATCAAGCCGCTCGCTCAGGATGCGGTCGTGCAATACACTCAGGCCGATCAGCTGTTGGCGCTGTTTGCCCGTGGCGAGGTTGCCATGGCACCCTGGTACCCGGACCGGGCCGGTTCAGCGGCGGATGAAGGTCTGCCGATTGCCATTGCCTACCCCGAAGAAGGCGCTGTCGGCATTCGCCCGACCTTGCTGATCCCCGAGGGCAGCAGCCAGAAGGAACTTGCCACGGCCTTTGTCGACGCGGTCCTGTCGAAGGACGTGCAGGAGTGTTTTGCCGAAAACAAATATGCCGGCCCGATCAACCTGAAGGCGGAACTGTCCGAGAAGGCCGCCGCCATCGTGCCGAACGGCGCGACGCTGGAATCGCTGTGGTTCCTTGATCCGGCGAAGACGTCGGCGGAACTGCCGGGCTGGATCGACCGCTGGCAGCGCGAAGTCGCGCGCTGATCCCGCGCGGACCTTCCCCGCAGCGCGGCGCCCGGACCGGGGTCGCGCTGCCGCAACTCTCAGACAGGAATGCGCCATGGCCAGGCTAGAGCTGGAGCAGCTTAGAAAGCGCTACGGGCAGGTGGACGTCGTGGATGGCGTCTCGCTTGCCATCGAGGAAGGCGAACTGGTGTCTCTGCTCGGGCCGTCCGGCTGCGGCAAGACCACGATCCTGCGCATGGTGGCAGGCCTTCTCGAGCCCAGCGGCGGCCGTATCCGTGTCGCGGGCGAAGACATTACCCGGACGCCGGTGGCCCGGCGCGACATCGGGCTGGTGTTCCAGTCCTACGCGTTGTTTCCCCACATGACGGTGTTCGAGAATGTCGCCTTTGGCCTGCGCCGCCGCGGCGAGAAAGGCAGCGGCCTGTCTGCGCGCGTGAACGAGGCGCTGGGCATGGTGCAACTGGCGCATCTGGCGGATCGCTACCCGCGCCAGCTGTCGGGCGGTCAGCAGCAACGCGTAGCCCTCGCCCGCGCCATCGCGCCGCGTCCCCGTCTGCTGCTGTTCGACGAACCGCTCTCCAACCTCGATGCGCAATTGCGCGACCGCATGCAGATCGAACTGAAGCAATTACAGAAGGACCTGGGTATCACCAGCGTCTTCGTCACCCATGACCAGTCCGAGGCGATGTCGATCTCGGATCGCATCTGCATCCTGGCTCATGGCCGGATCCAGCAGTTTTCGAGCCCCGAGGCGATCTATCGCGATCCGGCCAACGCCTTTGTGGCAAACTTCATCGGCAGGTCAAACCGCTATGTGGGCACCATCCGCGACGGCGCCTTTGTCATCGACGGCGGCCCGGCGCTGCCGGTTGCGCAGCGCATGGCTGATCCGGGCGCCCAGGTCGAGGCGGTGATCCGCCACGAGGATGTCGGTGTGTTGCCGTCCGACGCGGGCGGCGACCTGCACGGACAGGTGCGGCTGCGGTCGTTCATCGGGTCGCGGGTCCAGTATGTGGCCGATCTCGCCCCCGGTGTGGAAATCGTCGCCGAGGTCGATGCGGGCGGGCCCTCGGGCGGCTTCGAGCCGGGGCAGGATGTCGCCCTGAGCATCGACATGGACCGCGCCTTTGTCGCGCCGCTGGAGGCCGGAGCAGAGGCATGACCGGATCGTTCAAGGGCATAGGGCTGGCGTCACCGCTGTTGCTGGTCCTGCTGGTCCTGTTTCTCGCGCCGGTCCTGATGATGTTCCCGGCGAGCCTGCACGAATACATCCCCGGTACCGGGACGTCCGAGGCTTGGACGCTGAAGAACTACACCCGGATCCTGACCGACGACTATTACCGCGAGATCGTCGGGCGCACGCTGTGGATGGGATCGCTGGTCACCTTTCTCTGTTTCCTGTTCGGCTATCCGCTCGCCTATTTCATGGCGCGGACAACGCCTTTCTGGCGGGCGGTGGCGACGCTTCTGGTGATCTTCCCGCTGTTCCTGAACCTGGTGGTGCGCTCCTTTGGCTGGATCACGCTGCTTGCGAACCGGGGGGTGGTGAACAATTTCCTGATGGGCATCGGTCTGACCGATGCGCCGATCAAGATGCTGTTCAACATGACCGGTCTGGTGATCGGTCTGACCCACATCTACCTGCCGTTCATGGTGCTGATGCTGCTGACCGCGATCCAGAACGTGCCGCGGGACGTCGAACAGGCCGCCGCTACGCTGGCCGCGAGCAAGATGCGGATCTTCTTTACCATTACCCTGCCGCTGACCGCGCCGGGGATCCTCGCCGGGTCGATCCTCGTCTTTGTGCTGACGATCAGCGCGCTGGTCACCCCGCGCCTGCTGGGCGGACCCGCCTACAAGGTGATGGCGACCCTGATCTACGACGAATTCATGCAAAAACTCGACTGGCCCTCGGGAACGTCCTTTGCGTTCATCCTGACCGCGATCACATTGCTGATCATCTGGGGTGCCGGGCGTCTTGCCCGAAAATGGTCCGGGGGGCTGACATGACCGCGCGCCCGCCGATCCTGCTGACCGCCATCGCCGCCGCCGTGCTGCTGTTCCTGCAATTGCCGGTCATCGTGGTCGCGCTCAGTTCCTTTACCGAGACCTCGTATCTGACCTTTCCGCCGCAGGGGTTCACCATGCGCTGGTTCGGTGCGGTGCTGACCGATCCGGACTGGCTGTCGGCGATCGGCTTCAGCCTCGGTCTGGCATTGCTGGCGACGCTGAGCTCGATGGTTCTGGGCACCGCCGCCGCCTATGCGATCAACCGCCGCCTGTTGCCGGGCTCGGACGCGATTGCGTCCTTTCTCATGGCGCCGCTGGTGTTTCCGGCCGTGGTGATCGGCGTGGCGCTGCTGCAGTTCTACGCCCATCTCGGCTGGCGCGGGAATTTCCTTGCCCTGGTCGCGAGCCATGTGGTGCTGACCTCGCCCTATGTGGTGCGCTCCTGCCTTTCCAGCCTGGCGGGTGTCAGTGTCGACCTCGAAGAGGCCGCCGGCACGCTCGGCGCGGGCGGCTTTACCGCCTTCCGGCTGGTCACGCTGCCGCTGCTCAAGCCCGGGCTGGTCGCGGGCGGGTTCTTTTCGTTCATCACATCGCTCGACAACGTCCCGGTGACCATCTTTCTGCTCGGACCGGGGCAGAGCACGCTGCCGGTCAAGATCTTTACCGCCATCGACCAGGGCGGGGTCGATCCGGGGCTGGCCGCAATTTCCACCATTCTGATCCTGCTGACCGGGGCCGCGCTGGCCATCGCGGAACGCTGGGTCGGTTTCTCGCGCTTCGTCTGACGGGAGTTACGACAATGTCCTTCACCTCGAAAGGTTTCCCGCTTTTCCTGACCTTCGACTTTGACGCCGAAACGCTCTGGACCGCGCGGGACAAGGCCAACGCGGACCGCCCCATCGTGATGTCGCAGGGGCGCTATGGCTGGCGGCGCGGCGTTTGGCGGGTGCTGGATCTGCTGCGCAAATACGACCTGACCTGCACCTTCTTTGTGCCGGGGCTGGTGGTCGAGGCCCATCCGCAGATCATGGAGGCGATCCTGCGGGACGGCCACGAAATCGCGCATCATTCGCATACGCACACCTGGATCACCCAGCTCACGCTGGAGCAGGAGCGCGAGGAGATGGAACTGGGTATCGAGGCGATCCGCAAAGCCGCCGGTTATCGGCCGCGCGGATGGCGGTCGCCCGCCGCCGAATTCAGCCCGCACACGCTGGGCCTGATCCGCGACTACGGGTTCGATTATTCGTCGAATTTCTTCGATGACGACGAGCCCTATCTGCTCGAAGTCGACGGAGAGCGCACCGGCATCGTCGAACTGCCGTTCCGCTGGGTGCTCGATGACGCGCCGTTCTTTCACTATTCGATCACCCTGCCGGGACGAACCATGCAGGCGCCATCGGCGCTGCTCGAAGCGTGGAAGCTCGAATTCGACATGCTGCGGGCCGAGGACAGGATGATGATGATCGGGATGCACCCGCAGATCATCGGGCAACCCTCGCGGCTTTGGGTGCTCGATCAGTTCCTCGCTTATGTGCGCACGCATTCGAATGTCTGGATCGGGCGGTGCGACGAGATGACAGACGAGATCCGCGCTGTCCTGCGGGAAACGGACAGGGCCGGGGCATGAGCGGGCTGCTCGAAGGCCGCCGTATTCTGATCGCGGGCGCAGCCAGCGGAATCGGGCGCGAAACCGTTGCCCGCTTTGCCGCCGAAGGGGCCACAATCGCGACCCTCGACCTGACCGAGGCCGCGCTCGGGGATGGGATCGCGACGTTTTGCGGCGACATCTCGGATCCGGGGGCGTGCCAAGCGGCCGCCGACGCGGCGGCGGCTGCGCTGGGCGGTCTCGACGGGCTGGTCAACTGTGTCGGGATCGACCTCGAGACGCCCGTGGCGGCAATGACCGCAACCGACTGGGATCGCGTGATCTCGGTGAACCTGTCGGGCGCGATGTTCCTGACCCAGGCGTCGCTGCTGCATCTTCGGGCGGCGGGGCAGGGCACCATCGTCAACGTCTCTTCGGCGGCAGGGCTGTCTCCGCTCAGCCACCGCACCGCCTATTGCGCCAGCAAGGCCGGGCTCAACATGTTCGGCAAATGCCTGGCGATGGAACTGGGCCCCGAACGTATCCGCGTCAACACGGTCTGCCCGGGTGCGGTGGATACGCCGCTGTTTCGCAGCTCCTACGAGGATTACCAGAATGCCGAAGAACGGTTGTCGTCGATCAAGGCGCGCTATGCGATGCATCGCGTCGCTGCACCGTCCGAGATCGCGGGTGCGATCCTCTACCTGACAGGCCCGGATTCCTCGTATGTGACTGGCGCCACGCTGGCGGTCGATGGCGGGCGGAGTTTTCATTGAACGCGCGGGTGGCCCTGATCACCGGCGGCGCGGGCGGCATCGGCGCCGCAACCGCCGCGTACCTGACGGAACAGGGGTGCCG
>CAYGNB010000041.1:0-4633 GCA_964351135.1 uncultured Rhodobacterales bacterium
ACCATCGCTGCACCTTCTGCATCATCCCCTATGGCCGGGGCAATTCGCGCAGCGTGCCCGCCGGGGTGGTTGTCGAACAGATCAAGCGGCTGGTGGATCGCGGCTATCACGAGGTGGTTCTGACCGGAGTGGACCTGACGAGCTGGGGTGCCGACCTGCCCGCGCAACCGCGTCTGGGCGATCTGGTGCTGCGCATCCTGAAACTCGTGCCGGATCTGTCCCGCCTGCGGATCAGTTCGATTGATTCGATCGAGGTGGACGAGGCGCTGATGCAGGCCATCGCCTCGGAACCCCGGCTGATGCCGCATCTGCATCTGAGCCTGCAGCACGGTGACGACCTGATTCTGAAACGGATGAAGCGGCGGCATCTGCGCGACGACGCCATCCGGTTCTCCGAAGAGGCGTGCAGGCTACGCCCCGATATGACATTCGGCGCCGATATCATCGCCGGGTTTCCGACGGAAACCGAGGCGCATTTCGAAAACTCGCTGAAGCTGGTCGAGGACTGCAACCTGACCTGGCTGCATGTCTTCCCCTATTCGCCACGCCCCGGCACCCCGGCGGCGCGGATGCCACAGGTGGATGGCCGCGCGATCAAGGACCGGGCGGCACGGCTGCGCGCGGCCGGTGCGGCGCGGGTGCGCGCCCATCTCGACGCCCAGGTCGGCAAAATGCATCAGATCCTGATGGAAAACCCGCATATGGGGCGCACAACGCAATTCGCCGAAGTGCATTTCGACACAGCGCAGCCCGAGGGGCAGATCGTGACGGCGGCAATCACAGGTGCGTCGGACAGCACACTGATCGCCTGACCGTTCGCAATACCGGGCCGGTCAGGACGGCCCGAGCGTTTCGCAGGAAATATTGCGGGCCTGCAGGCGGCGGCAGGCCAGGTCGGCCGTTTCCTGCGTCATACCCAGGAAATTGGCGTTGAACCCGCGCTTGCCCCGCGTGACCTTGCGCAGGCTGCCATCCAGCGTGGTCATCTCCGCCAGCGCCGTGCGCAGCAGCACCTTTTCAGCCTCGAACCGGCTCGGGTAGCGGCCCACGGTGATCCCCCAATTCAACCCGCCTGAGGTAGACAGACGGGTAACGATCTCAGGTTCGCCCGAGTTGTCCTGGACCACGGCGGCAGTCTGCAGATCGTATTCCGGCGCTGGACGGGCCACCGCCTGCTGCACAACCGGGGCCGCTTCGGTCACCGCGATTTCCCGTTTGGGTTCGGCAACCTTCGGGGCGTCGGCGATCCGGTCGGTCCCGGGCTCCTGAACCGGGGCCGTGACGGGTGTCAGCTCAGCAGGCGCCGGGGCGGCATCCGCCAGTTCGACGGGCCGTACTGCCGGCGGTGTGGCAGCGGCGGTGATCGTCTCGGCAGGTGTGTCACCGGGCTTGGCTTCGGCCGCTTTGGTATTGGCCGCATGCGGACGCGCAACAGGACGGAGGCTGGTGGCGGTGGCCTGCGCCGTCGCCTCTTTCAACGCCTCGTTTATGCTCGCCTGCAGCAACGCCGCTTCAACTGCGTTTCCTGCCGGCTCGACCTGCGGCTGGTTCAACGCGCCACCCTGGGCCTCGGGCGTGACGGCGGCCACTGTAACCGGGGCCACGCGGCGTGCCAAAGGGCGCAGGCTCGATGCCGGCGCGCGTGCCACCCGCTGCGGCTTGGCGGCGGCAGGCGCAGGTTTCGCCTGCTTGGCGGCGGCATAATTCGGACGCGCCGGCTTGCGGATGGGCGCACGCGACGGGGCCCGGCGGAACCCCATGTCCAGAAGCTCGGCAACGCGCGCGTTGCGCGCCGCGCCGGAGGTGCCACCGAACACCGTGGCGATGATCCGTTCACGCCCGCGTTCCGCCGACGCGACGAGGTTGTAACCAGCCGCGCGGGTATAGCCCGTCTTGATCCCGTCGGCACCGCGATAAGCGGCCAGCAACCGGCGGTTGGTGTTGTTAACCTTACGCACACCCGCATTGGTCGATTGGCGTGAGAACAGGTTGTAATACTGCGGAAAATCATACAGCAGGTGCCGCCCCAGCGTGGTCATGTCGCGGGCGGTGGACAGGTGGCCGCTGGCGGTCAGCCCGTGGGCATTCTTGAACGTGGTCCTGGACATGCCCAGCGCACGGGCAGTCCGGTTCATGCGCCGCGCAAACGCCGCCTCGGATCCCGAAATCGCCTCGCCGATCGCTGTGGCGGCATCGTTGGCGGATTTCACCGCCGCGGCCCGGATCAGATAACGGAACGCGATCCGCTGCCCCGCCTTCAGGCCCAGTTTCGACGGCGGCTCGGCAGCGGCGTTGCTTGAGATACGCACCTTCCGGTCCAGCGAGATTTCGCCGTTTCGCACCGCTTCGAACGCGATGTAGAGCGTCATCATCTTGGTCAGCGATGCGGGATGCAACCGCGTATCGGCGTTTCGCGAATGCAGAACCTCACCGGTTCGTGCGTCTATCACCATCGCCGCATAGGGCGCTGCAACCGCGGACGGCACCAGCGCAACAACCCATAGTGCGGAGAGAATCATCAAGCCCCAACGGGCCGGTCCCAATAGCCGAGCCTGCACGATAACTGCCTCTGTCTGCCTCATGGTCGCCGGTTTTTCCGACTGACCTAGTTCTGCCTGTAAAAAAGCTAACATATAGTGGATTCAAAAGAAACCCGCCGCATTCGGGGAAACTGCAAGACTGTTGCGCAGTCGGCAACCAACATCTTGTGTCCCTGCGCCGCGCGATCTCAACACCGGCGATCCGTTAAAAAATCGCTAATTGCTCAACCAATCCGCGCGACCAGCCAGGCGAGCCCGCCCAGGTCGTCCAGCGCATGGAATCGTGTCTCACCCAGCGGCGGCGGCGCCTGCTCGAGTTCCCATTCCAGCCCGTGCGGCACATGGACGCCCCAGCCCCCTGCCCCGATCATCGCCACCACATCGGACCGCATCGAGTTGCCGACCATCATGCCACGTCCGGCCCCGTCACCGTGA
Source organism: uncultured Rhodobacterales bacterium (assembly GCA_964351135.1). Taxonomy (GTDB): domain Bacteria; phylum Pseudomonadota; class Alphaproteobacteria; order Rhodobacterales; family Rhodobacteraceae; genus Pukyongiella. Next base: position 2,976 of record CAYGNB010000041.1, read on the forward strand.
CGGTCAAAGATACCGGCATAGACCTCGGGCGTCTTTTCGGACACGATTTCGACCTGGTCGAACAGCTCGCCCAACCCCGACTGGGCCAGCTTGCGTTCCTGATCCAACAGATCGCCCTTGGTGATCAGCAGCACCCGGTGGGTTTCCGCAACGGCCTGTACCGCCTCGCGCGCATGGGGCAGCAGTTCGATCGGATGTGCCAGCATGTCATGGCCAGCTTCGATCAGGTCGGCGATCACCTTGGCCGGCACCTTGCGGTCGGTGACCTCGATCGCGGTTTCGATCATCGACAGCAAGAACCCCTTGATACCGTACCCGTAGCGGCCAAGATTGCGCCGCTCCGCCTCGAGCAATCGCGCGGCGAGATGGTCGGGTTCGGCATAATCGGCCAGCAGCGCGGCGAACCGATCTTGCGTCAGGCGGAAAAATCGTTCGTTATGCCACAGCGTGTCATCGGCATCGAACCCAACCGTGGTAAGCTGCATCCCCGACATCCTCAACCTTTCCGGCCGCTATCCCTTTCGCATTTTCGCCCGAAGGCTATATTAGCGGCAAGAACAACCGCCAACCCGGACCCGCAATGCTGCCAACGCCCCTCATGATGTCCGATCAGCGTCAGGACGACGATGGCGACACTTCGGTCGTCGTCGAAACGCGCCCCAGAACCAAGCGCCCGCCGCTTTACAAGGTTCTGCTGCTGAATGACGACTATACACCGATGGAGTTCGTCGTGCATGTGCTGGAACGCTTCTTTGGCATGACCCATGCGCAGGCCTTCGAAATCATGCTGACCGTACACAAGAAAGGCGTGGCGGTGGTCGGTGTATTCAGCCACGAAATCGCGGAAACCAAGGTCGGGCAGGTCATGGATTTCGCCCGCCGCCATCAGCACCCGTTGCAGTGCACGATGGAAAAGGAAGACTAGGACAGATCCCGGTGTCCCGACGCCTGTCTCTCGCGCTCGATCAGGGCGGGCTGACCCTGCCCGGCGAAGGCCCGATCGTTGTCATGCGCCCCGCGCCCGATTTCGACCTGTCGGCGCTGCCGGCCGACCGGGTTTGCATCGAACAGCCGTTCAAGCCGTATTTCGATCATTTCGAGGCGCGGGGGCTGACCTGCGCCACCGGCGGCACGCAGGACTGCGTGGCAGCGATCGTCTGCCTGCCCCGGTCACGCACGTTGGCCCGCGCGATGGTGCTGCAGGCCTGTCAGCGCAGCGGCGGCGGGCCGGTCATCGTGGATGGCGCGCGCACCGATGGCGTCGATGGCCTGCTGCGCGAGATCCGCAGCCGGACGCCGATCCTGGGCCAGATGTCCAAGGCGCATGGCCGCATCTTCTGGTTCGACGCCCTGCCCGGCGTCTTTGCCGATTGGCAGCCCCCCGAGACGCTGAACGACAGCGGGTTCGTCACCGCACCCGGCGTGTTCTCGGCCGATAGCATCGACCCCGGATCGAAGCTGCTCGCAGATACTCTGCCAAACCTACCCGGGCGCCATATCGCCGATCTGGGGGCGGGTTGGGGCTATCTCGGCCACCGGTTGCTGACGGAGAAGGGGATCGAAACGCTCGACCTGGTCGAGGCCGATTTCGACGCGCTGGACTGCGCCCGGCGCAATGTCACCGACCCGCGCGCCCGGTTTCACTGGGCCGATGCCAC
>CAYGNB010000041.1:4733-14408 GCA_964351135.1 uncultured Rhodobacterales bacterium
GCGCCCGGCGCAATGTCACCGACCCGCGCGCCCGGTTTCACTGGGCCGATGCCACGACCTGGAAACCGGATCACCGCATCGATGCGGTGGTGACGAATCCCCCGTTTCATACCGGACGCGCCTCCGACCCCGCGCTGGGTCAGGCATTCGTGACCGCGGCGGCGCGAATTCTGACCCCCACGGGCCACTTGTGGCTTGTCGCCAATCGCCACCTGCCCTACGAGGCCACGCTTGCCGAACGCTTTACCCTGGTATCCGAAGTCGCGGGTGACAATCGCTTCAAGGTGCTGCAAGGCTCTCGCCCACGGCGCTGATCCCCGTTAACCTGAGACCACAGCAGGAGGTCGCAATGTCCTTTTCCATCGCCGGAAAGACCGCCATCGTCACGGGCGGCGCCAACGGCATCGGCCTCGCGGTCGGGCGGCAATTCATCGAAAAGGGCGCCCGGGTGATGTTCGCCGATATCGACGAAAACCGTCTCAAGGCGGAACTCGACGGCGATGCTGACGGCGACAACCTGCGCTATTTTGCGGGCGACCTGCGCCACAAGCTGACCATCGCCAACCTGATTTCGGCCACGCTGGACGAATTCGACCGGATCGACGTGCTGGTGAACGGGGCACGGCAGGTCATGACCTCGGACCCGCTCGACCCGGATGACCAGTCGGTCACGGCGCTGCTGGAACAGAACCTGTTGCCGTCGCTGCGCCTGTCGCAACATGTGGCACGCCGCATGATCAAACAGGGCAAGAGCAACAGCGACGACGAGGCGCCGACCGGGTCGATCATCAACCTCAGCTCGATTGCGGCGCGCCGCACCCACCCCGAACTGATGGCCTATTCGGTGGCCTCGGCGGCACTGGATCAGATGACCCGGTCGCTGGCAGTGGCGCTGGCCCCGCAACGGATCCGGGTCAACGCCATCGCATTCGGATCGGTCATGAGCCGATCGCTACAGACCACCCTGCGCGACAACCGTGAATACCGGCAGGACATTGAGGAACACACGCCGCTGGCGCGCATCGCCGCGCCCAGCGAACTGGCGGATACTGTGCAGTTCCTGGCCTCGGACGCATCCGGATTCATGACCGGGCAGATCCTGACCGTCGATGGTGGGCGCACGCTGCTCGACCCGGTCGCGGCCCCCGCCCACTGACCGGCTACATCAGGACACCCCATGACCGACGCCCTTACCACCGAAAAGGCCACGGCAGCCGCGTGGTTCCGCCAGTTGCGCGACGAGATCGTGGCCGCCTTCGAGACGCTCGAGGACGACCACACCACCGGTCCGCTGGCCGATGCCGACCCAGGCCGGTTCGAGGTTCGGGAAACCCGGCGCAACGCCCCCGATGGCGGTGATGCCGGTGGCGGGCTGATGAGCGTCATGCGCGGCGGCCGGGTCTTTGAAAAGGTAGGCGTGAATGTCTCGACCGTCTATGGCGACCTGAGCGAACAGGCACAGGCTGCAATGGCGGCGCGCAAGGGCATCCCCGGCATGGCAGAAGACCCTCGGTTCTGGGCGTCGGGCATTTCGCTGGTGGCGCATATGCAGAACCCGCATGTGCCCGCCGTGCACATGAACACGCGCATGTTCTGGACCCCGCATGCCTGGTGGTTCGGCGGCGGGTCCGACCTGAACCCCTGTATCGAATATGGCCCGGATACCGAACATTTCCACGCCACCCAGAAAAGCTATCTGGACCCGCATGGCACCGCCCATTACCCGCGGCTCAGGGACTGGGCCGACGACTACTTCTATATTCCGCACAGGGGCCGCGCGCGGGGCGTCGGCGGCATCTTCATGGATGACTACTGCACCGGCGACTGGCAGGCGGATTTCGCGCTGACGCGCGATATCGGCCGCGCCTTTCTGCCCGCCTTCGCCCCGTTGGTGGAACGACGCCGGACACAGGCCTGGACCGACGCGGACAAGGACACGCAGCTGGTCCACCGCGGGCTCTATGCGGAATACAACCTGGTCTACGATCGTGGCACGAAGTTCGGGCTGGCGACAGGCCACGACCCCGACGCCGTATTGATGAGCCTGCCGCCGATGGCCAAGTGGCGCTGAACGCCCGCGCCTAACCCAGCGCGTAACCCGCGCCTCGGACCGTGCGCAGCGGATCGTCGCCGCCATAGCGGCACAACGCCTTGCGCAGCCGCCCCACATGCACGTCCACGGTGCGGGTATCCACATAGATGTCGCGGCCCCAGACGCGATCCAGCAGCTGATCGCGGCTGAACACCCGGCCGGGTTTCTCCATCAGGGTGGACAGCAGGCGGAATTCGGTCGGCCCGAGCTTGATCTCGTTCCCGGCCCGGCTGACCCGATGGGTTTCCGAATCGAGCACGATGTCGTCGAATTCGAGCCGAACCCCTACCGACGACGGCCGGCTGCGGCGCAGTTGGGTACGGACCCGCGCGATCAGTTCGGCAACCGAATAGGGTTTCACCACATAATCGTCAGCACCGGTTTCCAGCCCGCGCACACGGTCGGCTTCTTCGGTGCGGGCCGACAGCATGATGACCGGTATCCCGCGCATCTCGGGCCGGACCTTCAACCGCCGGCAGATCTCGATCCCCGAGACCCCCGGCAGCATCCAGTCCAGCACGATCACGTCGGGCGGCGATTCCTCGACCTGCAACAGCGCCTCGTCGCCATCGGCCGCGCGGCTGACCGCGAACCCCTCGGCTTCGAGATTGTAAGCCAGCACCTCGCGCTGCGCCGGTTCGTCCTCGACCACCAGAACCGTTGGTCGGCTCGCTGCCATCAGCCGTCAACCTGCGCGGCTTCGGTCTCGGTCACGTCCCGCTTGGGCCGCTCTTCGTCAGGCAATTCGCCGGTGACCAGATACGTCGTCTGCTCGGCAATGGCAGTTGCATGGTCGCCGATACGTTCGATGTTCTTGGCGATGAAATGCAGGTGCATCCCGGCCGTTATGTTACGCGGATCTTCCATCATGTGGGTCAGCAGCGACCGGAAGATCACGTTGTACATGTGGTCGGCATCCTCGTCGCGCAGCACGATGTCATTGGCGCGCTCCACGTCACGATGGATGTAGGAATCGAGCGAGTCCGACAGCATCTCCCCCACATGCCGCGCCATCCGGCGCAACGAGGAACGATTGTCTTCAAGCATGGCCGAATCGACCAGGATCGGAACCCGCTTGGCGATGTTCTTGGCCAGGTCGCCGCAGCGTTCGAGGCTGTTGGAGATGCTGATGACCGTAAGCACCGTGCGCAGGTCGGTCGCCGACGGCGATCGCAGCGCCAGGACCTTGGCGGTGTCGGTCTTGACCACCTCATCCAGTTCGTCGATGGCGTGGTCGCCTTGGCGCACGCGCTCGGCAAGCTCTGCGTCGCGCGTTTCCAGCGCCAGGCTGGCATTATGCAGCGCCTCCTCGACCAACCCGCCCATGCGCATGACCAGCGCCTGAACCGTTTCCAGATCGTTGTCAAAGGAGGATACGATGTGTCTCGTTTCAATCATGGCTCTCTACCTTACCCGATACGGCCGGTGATATAGGATTCTGTGCGCGGATCTTCGGGATTGGTGAAGATCGCCGATGTGTTGCCGTATTCCACCAGATTACCCAGATGGAAAAAGGCGGTCTTCTGGCTCACCCGTGCGGCCTGCTGCATGGAGTGGGTGACGATCACGACCGAGAAATTCTCGCGCAGCTCGTCGATCAGTTCCTCGACCTGCGCGGTGGCGATCGGATCGAGCGCCGAACAGGGTTCGTCCATCAGCAGCACCTCGGGTTCCGTGGCAACCGCACGCGCGATGCACAACCGCTGCTGCTGGCCGCCCGACAGCCCGGTGCCCGGTTCATCGAGCCGGTCCTTGACCTCGTCCCAGATCGCACCGCGGCGCAGGCTCTTCTCGACGATCTCGTCGAGTTCCGCCTTGCCGCGCGCCAACCCGTGGATGCGCGGACCATACGCGATGTTGTCATAGATCGACTTGGGAAACGGGTTCGGTTTCTGGAACACCATGCCGACGCGGGCGCGCAGCTGCACCGGATCGATGTTCGGATCATAGATGTTCTGTCCGTCGAGCAGAATGTCACCGGTCACCCGGCAGACGTCGATGGTATCGTTCATCCGGTTCAGGCAACGCAGGAAGGTGGATTTGCCACAGCCCGACGGGCCGATGAAGCTGGTCACGGTGCGGTCGCGGATTTCGATATCCACGCCCTTGATGGCTTCGGTTTCTCCGTAGAAAACCCTGACCCCCTTGGCCGAGATCTTGATTTCGCTGGCATCCGCCTTTGTGTCGATCGTGCGCATGTCGTTCATGTTACTGATCCTTGTCCGGGCTTACCACTTCCGCTCGAAGCGGTTGCGCAGGAAGATGGCGATTGCGTTCATGGTGACGAGAAAGGTGAGCAGCACGAGAATGGCTGCCGATGTACGCGAGACGAACCCGCGTTCGGGGCTGTCCGCCCAGATGAAGATTTGCGTCGGCAACGCGGTGGCGCTGTCCAGCGGTGTCGAGGGCGCCGACGTGATGAAGGCGTTCATCCCGATCAGCAGCAGCGGCGCGGTTTCCCCCAGCGCCTGGGCCAGACCGATGATGGTGCCGGTCAGGATGCCCGGCATGGCCAGCGGCAGAACGTGGCCGAACACCACCTGCTGCTGCGATGCGCCGATGCCCAGCGCCGCCTCGCGAATCGAGGGCGGCACCGATTTCAGCGCCGCGCGGGTGGCGATGATGATCGTTGGCATCGTCATCAGTGCCAGCGTCATGCCGCCCACCAGCGGCGCCGACCGGGGCAGGCCGAACCAGCCGATGAACACCGCCAGCGCCAGCAGGCCGAACACAACCGACGGCACGGCGGCCAGGTTGTTGATGTTCACCTCGATGAAATCGCTGATCTTGTTCTTGGGTGCGAATTCCTCGAGATAGATCGCCGCGCCGATACCCAGCGGGAACGAGATCAGGAAACAGACCAGCAACGCCCAGGCCGACCCGATCAGCGCGCCGCGCAGACCCGCCAGTTCGGGGAACCGGCTGTCGGCATTGGTGATCAGCCCGGTATTCAGCGGGGTTGAGATCAGGCCCTCGACATTGAGCGTATCGAACCACGAGATCTCATCGTTCTTCAGCCGCCGGTTGGCTTCGTCGGTATCGCGTTCGATCAGGTCCTTGTTGAGCTGATCGTAAGGGTCCGACAGCGGCACGGTCATGATGATGGTCTGCCCGATCAGGCCGGGATCGGCGACCACCATGTCGCGCAGCTGGAACTGGGCGCCTTTGGACAGGATGCCCTCGGCCTTGCGACGGGTCGCACGGTCGCTGGTGTCCACTTCGGGCAGATGCACCAGAAGCGCCTCGGTCAACACGTCGTCGAACCCGCCGCGGGGCAGTTTCTCGGCGGTGATCTCTTCGGGGTCCACAAACACGTCCAGGGTGATGTGGGTCTGGGTGAAGGCCTTGTATCCGGTGCTGGCAAGCGAGATCACGAGGATCGACAGCATCAGGAAGGCAAAGCTGATCGCCCCCAGGCCCAGAGCCTTGACGTAGAACTGTTTGCGGTGACGCCGGCCGATCGAGGCACGGACGGCTTCGGTGGTGGCGTGGCGCCGGGGCGCACCGGACATCTCAAACGCTGAATCGGTCATATCTCGGCCTCAATCATAGGCTTCGCGGTACTTGCGCACGATGCGCAATGCGAAAACGTTGATCGCCAGCGTCACGAGGAACAGCATCATGCCCAGCGCAAAGGCGGCCAGCGTTTTGGGGTTGTCAAAGGATGTGTCGCCGATCAGCAGGGTCACGATCTGCACCGTCACCGTGGTCACGCTGTCGAGCGGGTTGACGGTCATCTTGGCGATCAGACCGGCCGCCATCACCACGATCATGGTTTCGCCGATCGCACGGCTCACCGCCAGCAGCACCCCGCCGACGATCCCCGGCAGCGCCGCCGGAAAGAGTACGTTCAGAACCGTTTCCGCCCGCGTCGCGCCCAGCGCCAGCGCGCCGTCGCGCAGCGACCGCGGCACCGCCGACAACGCGTCGTCCGAGAAGGACGAGATGAACGGGATCAGCATCACCCCCATCACGCTGCCCGCGGCAAGCGCGGTGTTGGGAGACACGGGAAGGCCGATCGCCGCGCCGAATTCGCGGATCGCCGGGGCAACAACGAGGATGGCGAAGAAGCCATAGACCACGGTCGGCACGCCAGCGAGGATTTCAAGCACCGGCTTGGCCACGGCCCTCAGGCGCACCGGCGCGAATTCGTGCAGGTAGATGGCTGACAGCAGCCCCACCGGCACCGCCAGCAGCAGCGCCACGACGGTAATCACCAGCGTCCCCAGGATCACCGGCAACCAGCCAAATGCGCCATCGGCGGCGACCTGGCCTTCGCGGATCGGAATCTGCGGTTCCCAGTTGGTGCCGAACAGGAATTCGGTCAGCGGAACCATTTCGAGGAACCGCAAGGTTTCGAACAGCAGCGCCGCGACGATGCCCACGGTGGTAAAGATCGCCGCCACGGAGCAAAAGATCATGAGGCCCGACACGATCCCTTCGACCCGCTGGCGGGCGCGGAACTCGGCGGCGACGCGGCTGCGCGCAAAGAACAGGATCACTGCCGAAAGACCGGCAACAACCGCCAGCAACAACTGGCCCGACAGCAGCCGCAGCGATGCGTATTTTTCAGCGGCGACCTGTTTCCACGGTTCCGGATCGCCAAAGACGCGGCCACCGGCCAACGACTTGATTTCGGCCAGAACCAGTTGAATGCCACCGGCGTCGAGGCCATCCAGCGTGCCTTCGGGCAGGCTGGACATGGTGAGCCGGTCGATGATCGGCCCCTGCAGCGCCAGCCAGGCCAGGATCAGCACCAGAACGGGCACCAGAACCAGCAGCAGGGAATATAGCCCGTGGTGGTTGGACAGGGAATGCAACCGTGTCCCGCCTGAATGGATCGCGGATGCCGCCTGCCGGTTCAGCGCGTATCCCAACAGGGATGCGGCGAGCAGGACGGCAAAAGCCAAAGTCGTCATGTCGGGTTCCGCCTCGAATGGATGAGCCCGGACCCTGAGCAGGGACCGGGCATGAATTTACATCGCTGAAGCGCGATCAGTTCAGCGCGTCCATCGCCTTGCCGTTCAGGACGGTGTCCTGAAGCGTGGTGCGGGCGTCGTCGGACAGCGCCACCAGACCGCGTTCGGCCAGATAGCCATCAACGGCCAGTGCATCATCGGACATGTACTCGGCGATGAACTCGTCGAGGTTCGGGATCACGCCGCGATGTGCGTTCTTGACGTAGAAGTACAGCGGACGCGACACCGGATAGGATTTGTCGGCGATGGTGTCGGTCGACGGCTCGACGCCCTCGATCTTCACGCCCTTCAGCTTGTCCAGGTTTTCATACAGGAACGAGTAGCCGAAGATGCCCATGCTGTTCGGGTCGGCTTCGAGCCGCTGAACGATCAGGTTGTCATTTTCGCCGGCTTCGACGAAGGGACCGTCCTGACGCATGCGCGAGCAGTTTTCAGCGACCCAGTTCTTGTCGAAATCGCCGTTCTTGACGAAGTCGAGTTCCTTGCAGCCCTCATGCATCGCCAGTTCGACGAACGCGTCACGGGTACCCGAGGTCGGCGGGGGGCCATAGGCCAGGATCTCAACCTCCGGCAGGTCCGCGTTGATTTCGTTCCAGGTCTTGTACGGGTTATCGGCCCATTCGCCGTCAACCGGCACCTGTGCGGCCAGCGCCAGGAAGATCTCGCCCAGGCTCAGGTCCCAGTCGGTTTCGTTGCTGCGCGAGATCGCGATGGACAGGCCGTCATAGCCGATCAGGGCCTCGGTGATATCGGTGACGCCGTGCTCCTGGCACAGCTTGTACTCCGACGCCTTCATCGCACGCGACGCGCCGGTGATGTCGGGATGGGTTTCGCCGATCCCGCCACAAAAGATCTTCATGCCGCCACCGGTGCCGGTGGATTCGACGATGGGCGACGGTGCGCCGGTCAGGTTGGCGAACTGTTCAGCCACGGCCTGGGTGTAGGGGAACACGGTGGACGATCCGACGATACGGATCTCGTCACGGGCGGCGGCGGTGGTTGCCATCAGGGCGGAAAGCGCAACGGCAGATGCGGCCAGTTTCAGGTAGGACATGATCACTCCGAATAATTCTGCGGCCGCAGCAGCACGGCCATGGACCAGCGGGTAAGTGGATTCCATGACGTGTTTGTAACGGCAACGTAACAGTTTCATGAAACCCGGCGAGTTTACGTCGCGAAAAGCCACCAGCGCACGTCGCCCCGATGCGGCACGCGGCACCGAATATCTTGGAATCCCGGCAACGTCCGGAAACCGTCCGATCATAACCTGAACAGATGGTGCGAAATTCATCAGCGACTCGCCGTTTATGTGGGTCGGCTCAACAACCGCACCGTCGCTGACGGCATGGCGCCCGTTCTCCGGTCAGCGCCAGTCGAAGAATCCTGCCCCGGCGCGGGCCAGCAAACCGGCACCCATGACACGACCCATCTCGGCGCCGTCCTCGACAGCGCCGGTGACGTCATCCGACAGGGCTTCGGACCCGTCCGGACGCAGCACCTGGCCCCGCAGTCGCAAAGACCCGCCGTCGAGCTCCGCAAGCGCGGCAATCGGAGTTTCGCAAGACCCGTCCAGCGCCGCGAGAAAACTCCGCTCCGCGGCCAGCCGCCGCTCGGTCTCGGTATCGTGGATCGCCTCCAGCAGCATCGCCGCGGCACGGTCGTCGGCGCGCCGTTCGATCCCGATTGCCCCCTGAGCGACCGCCGGCAGCATATCGTCGGGTTCGATCGGCGTGGCCGGCACGTCGCTGCGGCCCAGCCGGCTCAGGCCCGCCATCGCCAGAAAGGTGCAGTCCGCCACGCCATCGTCCAGCTTGCGCAGGCGCGTCTGCACGTTGCCACGGAACTCGACCACTTTCAGATCGGGGCGGCGGTTCAGCAACTGCGCCCGGCGGCGCAGGCTGGACGTGCCCACCACAGCGCCCGGCGGCAGATCGGCCAACGCCGTTTTCGCGGGCGAAATGAATGCGTCGCGCACATCCTCGCGCGGCAGGAACGTGCCCAGAACCAGCCCGCCGGGCTGTTCGACCGGCATGTCCTTGGTGCTGTGCACGGCGATGTCGATGCCGCCGCTCAGCAGTGCCTCTTCGATTTCTTTTGTGAACAGCCCCTTGTTACCGATCTCTTTCAGCGGCCGGTCGGCGTCGATCAGGCTGCGGTTGTCGCCGGTCGTGTGGATTACGACGATGTCGAACGCCTCCGACGGCAGATCGTGCGCCGCGGCCAGGCGGTCGCGGGTCTCATGCGCCTGCGCGAGCGCGAGCGGCGAACCGCGCGTGCCGATCTTGAGCGGTCGGGCGGGGGACGGGAACGGTACGGTCATACACCCTCCTTAGTCGCGTCACTTTACCCTGACAACCAGCCCAGCCCTTGACAAATTGCCGCTTTGGCCCGACCGGTTCCGGAACGAAAACGGAGGCGGCTATGACCGGGCAGAACGGGCAGAAAACCATCCTGCGGGCACTGGCGGGCGAAGTCCTGGAGACGCCGCCGATCTGGATGATGCGGCAGGCCGGGCGGTACCTGCCCGAATATCGGGCGACACGGGCGCTGGCGGGCGATTTCCTGCGGCTATGCTATACGCCCGATCTGGCCGCCGAGGTAACG
>CAYGNB010000042.1:0-2899 GCA_964351135.1 uncultured Rhodobacterales bacterium
CTGTTCACCAAGCTGATGGGCGACGTGGTCGAACCCCGCCGCGAGTTCATCCAGCAGAACGCCCTGAATGTGGAAAACCTCGATTTCTGAGCGGTCCCGGCAAATCTGCGCCGGACAAACGCGTTATCTCCGCGATCGGGTGGCAATCTGTTTCTCGGCGCGCCGCAGCGCCTGGCGAAAGGCCGGTCCGCGGCGGCGCGCCAGTATCGCCTTGCAAAAACGGATAACGCGCCGGGGCTTGCCCGCCTTTTCCAGCCGGGCCAGCATTTCCTTGTGATATCGGTTGTTTTCACGCCGCGCGCGCAGATATCCGTAGAACCTGTGCCGGGACAATGTGCCATCGACAGAGTCGAGGATCACCGGTTTGAGAATCCCCAGCTGCAGCCAAAGCGACGCGATCCGGTGCCCGAAATAGCGGCAATGGAACTTGTGCACGTTGTCGCCCCGAAACAGCGCCGCGTGCATCGCGTCCAACGCGGCCGTCGGATCGTAGAACAGATAGACCGCACCGGCGGATTTCACCAGATCGGGCCCATAGGCGTAGCGGGATGAGAAATCGCGCCGCCATGCCCGTTTGTAGCGCGTTTCCCAACTGGCGATATCGCGGTTGAGCGTCGCCTGCGGCGAAATGCAGATCACCGTCGCCCCCGGCGCGGCCGAGGAAAAGACACTGGCCGCATAGGCGCCCATGGATGCGCCGTAAAACACCACCCTTTCGAACTGGCCGAAAAATCCGCTGTCGCGCAAACGGTCAAAAAAGTCGAACACCGCGTCATCGCGGTACCATGTCCAGCCATGGGCCATCATGCCCAGCATCGACCAGCCCGACGATTGCACGAAATCATAGCCCCAGGGCATGCGGTCATCGGCATTCTGATAGACGTGATCGAGGTTTTCGAAGGTGACGATCAGCGTACTGCCCCGTTTGACGAACAGCGCGGAATGCTGATCGCCGAGTCGCTCGAAGAACCCCTCTTTCTCACCGATCCCGGCGAGGTTCTTCTGCCATTCGGTCTGGGTCGGGCTGTCGACGTTCATTTGGTTGCCTTGCAGGGGCGGTTGACTGGGTTCGGGCGGTTCTGCCGGCACAGGCCAACGGCGCAGCCGGTCATCGCGGATCATTCCAAGTTCTGCCAAAATCACAATAGCGCGCGGGCCGCGACGCGGGTATCCGGACAATTTTCGCGTGATTTCCGCAACCTTATACGGGGCAGGACCCGAACAGACTGGACGGGCGGATATCGGATCGGGCATATCTCGACCTGCCAGGACCAAACCTGGTTCCGACCGGAAGAGAACGAAAATCCAGCCCGTCGCACAGCCAATTCCCCTTCGAGCGGATCGAACCGGCCCTGGTTTCTTTCGCCAGCGGGACAATCTGCGGGATCGCTGAGAGTAATTCGTCAGGAGCAGTGTTCGAATGTTTGTTCCACAGGCACGCCGCAGATTTCAGGACGACGCCGAGGGTTTTGTTCAAACCTTCAAATTCCAGTTTCTGGTCAGTCGCGAACCGGTCGCCGATCTGCCCGATTGGGGCCAGCAACAGGCCGAAGGCTGGACCATCCACCACGCCCCTGACCTGCCCTGCGCGGCATTCACCGACCGCGACGGGCACCCGATTGCCTGGATGCTGGGCGTTGCCATCGATGCCGAAGGCAAATCACTCAGGGACGGGCGAAAGCTCGACCTGTCGCGGGACGATCCCGATGTCCCGGATCGGTTCGAAACGTTCCTCGAAGGATGCGCGGGGCGGTACGTTTTCGTCCTGCTGACACCCCGGGCGCGGCGGGTCTATCTGGACCCGGTGGGCGATCTCGCCGCGGTCTACAATCCCGACAACGGCATGGTCGGGTCGACCAACCTGATGGTGATGGATCGGCGGTTCATCGACAACCCGGTGATCCCTTATGACCTCGTGCGCACCGACAAAGCCGCCTATACGATGGGCCATACGCGCGACGCGGTGGTGAAACGGCTGCTGGCCAGCCATTATCTGGACCTCGATACAACCACGCCGGTCCGGCACTGGCCGCGCCCGGACACCGACCTGACAACGCGAACCAGCGCGGATGACGTTACCGCCGTCAACGATGCGATCACCGCGCGCCTGCGCGACATATTCTGCGAATTGCTGCGCACCGAAAACTGCATTCTGCCCTTGTCGGGGGGCCGGGATTCGCGCTGCCTGCTGGGTGTCGGCATGTCCGAGATCGACAAGGCGGCGTTCATCTTCACCTGGCGGTTCCACTGGCGATCCGGGCTGGATGTGAAACGCGCCAGGGAAATCTGCGACACGCTCGGCCTTCCGCACCGGGAATTCGGGTTCCGCAAGCTCACCCGCAACGTGAAACAACGTTACTTGCTGCGAAACGGATACTCGCTCTTCGGTACCGCGCTGCGATCGCTGGCAATCAGCGAATCTATCCCGTCAGGCCATATTTCGGTGCGCGGCAACATCATGGGTATCCTGCGCGCAACCAACTGGACCGGTCAGCGCGAGGGAGTCTTCAACCTGCCCCATGCGCTCCGGCGGCTGCGCTCCGGTTTTTCCGCCGAGGAACAGATCGCCAGATTCGGCGATGATTTCATGGCATATTACGATGCAATGCCGCCGCACGCGCAAAACAAGATCTACGATCTCTTGTGGACAGATATCGTGCTGACACATGGTCAGGGAACCAGAGCCTATGGCGTCGCACAGAATTTTTCGATGAACGCCTTCAACGACCGCAGGTTGCTCGAACTGTCCATGCAGCTTCCGGTACCATATCGAATGTCGGATGCGGCCTATGACCGTATTGTGGTAACCACGCTGCCTCAGCTCGACGGGATGCCCTATGTCTGACGAAAGCAACGACCCGGTCACGCGGCATGTCCTGATATCCGGCCGCGTTATCGG
>CAYGNB010000042.1:2999-14058 GCA_964351135.1 uncultured Rhodobacterales bacterium
ACGAAAGCAACGACCCGGTCACGCGGCATGTCCTGATATCCGGCCGCGTTATCGGTGTCGGCATGCGCCGGACGGTCGACCGGGTGGCCCGGCGTCTGTCGATGCGCAGCTGGGTGCGCAACCGGGCAGATGGCCGTGTCGAAATGATGTTCACTGCGCCCGTCGACGTTGCCGACCGTTTCCCCGATGATCTGCGCCGGGAACCGGCAGGCGCGGGCATCGACGCAATCGACATGCGGGACGTCCGCGCGCGGGATTTCCGGCGTTTCAGGGTTCTGCGGACGTTCGGGCGCAGGGACACCGCGCCGCCCCCGATCCGGCGGATGAGAGCCATGCCCCCATCGGCGTGCCCGTGGTAAATGTCGACAAATCAATGCTGGGCGCCTGCCAGCTTGCCTATGACAATCTGCCCACGCCGCTGCGGCGGCATGTTGACCTGCAGACCCCGCTGCGCAATTGGCGTTTCGGACAGTTTCGCGCGGGCGCGGATGCTCAGGGCATGCACCTGCGTCATCTGGGCGAAAACGCGCCGCCATTGCTGTTTGCCGATGACGGTCAACGCCGCTTTGGTCTCGATTCGACACGCCCCTCCTGGCTGCCCACGCTCAGCATCGATATCTCCAACGACAAACGGCTGACCAAAACGGTTCTCCAGGCGCATGGCCTGCCGGTTCCGCGCGGCGCGATTGTCGAAACCTATGACGAGGGGTTGCGTACCTTCCGCGACATCGGCCGCGCCGTCGCCGTCAAACCCGTTTTCGGTTCGGATTCGCGCGGTGTGACGACCGCCATCGTCAACGAGGACGAATTCAGCGCAGCATGGGCATTTGCCCAATCCACGCGCCCCGGTGCTGCCGTCATCGTCGAGGAAAACATCACCGGCGCGGATCTGAGGATCCTTCTGGCCGGGCAGGATCTGATCGTCGCCTATCTGCGGATTCACGCGAATATCGTAGGCGACGGCACAAAAACCGTCATGCAGCTCGTCGATGACAAAAACGCGCTGCGCCGCAAACTGCCGGGTGTTGCCGCCAAATACCTGATACAGAAAGGTGCCTTTGAACGAACCGTGCTGCAGGGGCAGGGCCTCGATTTCAATTCAGTACCCCGCGACGGCCAGTTGGTGCTGCTCGGCCTGCGTCCGAACTTTACCGACGGAGCGGATATGGTTCCGGTCACGGAACTGCTGCACCCGGAAATCGCCGAGATGTGCCGCAAGGTCGTTGGCGTTCTGGGCGCGAAGGGCTGGTGGGGGCTGGACATCCTGAGCGAGGATTTCACTGCCCCGCTGTCACAGGCGCGCACGGTTCTGTGCGAAGCCAACAGCCGGCCCGTTGGCGGTGTGTTCCGGTATGTGACCCACGGCACCCACACCTATTTCATCGAAGAAGCCCTGGCACGCACCTCGACGCTCGCCCCGGAAACCCCTGCGCAGCCGGGAGGTACCTGGAATGTGCTGACCTCGCTGGCGTCCGACGACTTGCCCGAACAAGACCGCGGAACGGTCGAGCAGACGCCATCGGGTTCGGTGACAGGCTTTGGCTCGGATCGGGTGCAGGCGCTAAATTATCATCGCCAGCTGAGGGGCGAATTCGGCCCCGCATTGGAGTGTGTCGTCAGCGCCGCGCGGGACATCCGCCGTGGCGTTGTCTGTGACGTTCCGGACCCACAACCAGATCAGGCGGCGGTGTCACCGGTGGGCGCCCCCCTGCGGGACCGCGTGATCGACGGTCTGGGCCCTGACTGGCAACAGCTGACGGATACGGTGATGCACCATGCGGGCGGCGACCTGCTCAGCCTGTCGGACAATGGCTCATTTGCGGTTTCCATCCTCAGGCTCCGTCGCCGGCTGGCCTTTTACGATCTGCTGTCCACCGCCGACATTCCGCATGTCCCGCTGATCGACATACGCAGCGATCAAGATGCAGAAACGCTTCCCGACTGGGCGCGCTCTGGCGGTGAGTTGCTGGTCAAATCCCCCAGAACACGGCTCCGGGTGCTCAGGGCGGCAAACTGGAATGCAATGGAGACGCACCTGCGGACCGCACTGACGACAGGCGGCGCCACGCAGACCCTGCTGGCGCCGTCGCTGCGCCGCGATCTCGAAGCGGTCGTGGTCGGGGGCAGCATCATGTTGTGGGCATTACGTGCGCCAGGCGGGGCCACGGTGATTCCGATGGCCTCAGACGCGATGGAACGGCTCGCGCGCGACGCGGTGGCGGCGATTCCGGGGCTGGTGACGGCGACCGTAAGGTTCGCGCTGTCCGCCAAAGACGCAGACCCGGCCACCTGGGCAATCTCCGATATCGTCTCGACCGTCACCGTGCAGGATTACCCGGACCATGCCGATATGCTGGTTCGCGCCCAGATTGATTATCTTCTGGGCTCGGGTGTCAGGATAAACATCGGCAACGATACGACAGAATCCTGATCCGCGCGGCTACGCACCTTCGGGGCCGTGTTTCTTTTCCTTCAGCGTAAAGAAGAACTCCGTTTCCGGATCACGGGCAACCACCTCGTCCGGCACCGAATCCGGCCCCTGCATGAATACGGCGGCGCCGAAATGGCGGTGCATCTTTGACAGTTTTTCCAGACGCGGCCCGGTCAGGTCGGCGTAGAACCGGGCATATTTCGGGGTCGCCTTCAACTCGTCGATCTTTTCGCGATGCTTGGCGACACAGTAGTCGTGGGCGGCGCGGATCTCGGGGTCGCTCATCAGCCGGTCGAACTCGGCCCGGAGCATCGGCAGGCGTTTCAGGATCGACGTTTCTTCGACCGCGTTGTTGTTCATGCGGAACCAATAAGCCAGCCCCTGTTCGCGATCGACATGGTTCACCCGGCCGCGATCGCGTTTGACCAGAAAGCTCTCGGCCGACCGCACGGCGTAGTGATTGAGCTGCACCAGATCATAGCCATAGGTGGACGATGTCGACCGCCACGCGTTGCGATACATGACCTTGGGCAGCGGCCGACCCGATCCGTTGACCCATCGCACCTTTTCCCACAGCTGGGATTTCAGCCCCTTGGGGCGGTGCACACCCATTTTCTTGAACAGGCCGATATTCTTGTAGAGTGTCTTGAACCCCCAGGCCTGATGCGGCTTGTTGGCAAATTCGCGGGCGCTGCGGCAGAACTGTTCGATGATGAATCCGTCTTTGAATTCATGCACATCGGCATTGCCGAACAACCGCCATGTGCAGGAAATCATGTTCACATCGCCGAGCTCGTCGAACAGCGCATCCAGCGTACCGTCGCCGCATTTGATGTTGATGTATTCATCCACATCCATGCAGATGCACCATTCGGCATCCCGCATGACCGGCAGTTCTTCTCCGTCCTGCAGCGCAGCGTGCTGCGGTTTCAGCGCCAGCTGCTGAAACGGATTATCTCGGCGCTGCACGATGCCCCGATCCTGCAACAGATCGAGAAGTTCGACCGTGCCATCGCTGCAGTCATTTGTGTAGATGAGGAAATCGTTGAACCCGATCGCGCGGTGATAGGCGATCCATTCGAGGATGAAGGGGCCCTCATTCTTCATCGTGGTGATGATCGCACGACGCCCGTTGTTGGCTTTGGATACCTTTTCAGATGGCATGCGGACGGCTTTGTAATCGAAATGCCCTTCCATGAGCCGCATCAGCGGCGGGTGTTCGATCAGCGAAGTCTTGGGAACGATTGTCGAAACTGAATCTGTGGGGTGACGCAACCCCATGAACCGGAAAAACACCTGGTGGATATCGGCCGCGTGCATCGCCCCACCCACCCGGATCGGACGCAGGATCGATCCTCGCGGCAGCCTGGACGGCACGATGCACCAGCGGCGCTTGACGCCGCTCGCATCGAACTGAACACAGTTATGATCGGCGAAACGCGGCATTTCACCCTTGCGTACGCGCCACGGATAGCAATGCCGCCCGACGAGCTGCAGATACCCCGTTTCGCTGGCAACCGCCCGGTCGAATACGGAGCCGTCCTCATGCGGCACAACCAGATCGTGCACCTCGATGTTCATCACCGCACGGGCAGCGCCGAGAAACCGCGCTCTCGCCCATTCGTAGAACAGGAAATCGGCCAGAGGAGACTCCCACGGGGCCGGCGGCGGTACGGTCATGCGATCCTTGCCGGGCGCCTCGGGCACGCAGAACGGATGCGATTCCGCCGGCCTGTCGCGCCGTCCCAGCGGGCGATCCGCATCCACGAGGATCACGTGACAGTCGATCCCCCGCGCCTTGATCCCGTCCGACAGATCGTCGGCAAAGCGCAGATCGGTTCCCGGTTTCGATCGGTTCAGAATAACCGCGCCGTTCATGCCGTGATGCGCGGCGTGCCATTGCAGCCAGTCCAGCACTGCCTCGGGCGGCTCGCCGTTGCGCGTGGTCAGCCCGACATTGCGCCTGTTCATGATATCCGGCTCAGGAGCGGCCGGATGCAAATCGACCCCAACGCCGCCAAAGATCATCGGCAGCGCACCACCGTCGCTAGCATGCACGACAAAGAGCGGCGCATTACCCACCGTCGAGGCGGCCCGAACCGTCACGCCAGCGGCCGGTTTGATCGCATCGAACGGCGTGTCATGGGTGAAACAGAGCGCGACATCGCCATCACCCGTCGAAACGGCGTCCAGCAGGACGGCACCACCCGCCGCCACCGTACTGAGGTGACATGCGTCAACGTGGCTTTTGCGTATCGTCCTGCTCATGCGTCCCGTTCAATTCGCCAATCTTCGTCACCGCACCGGTCGCGCGCTGATCGGACGCCGTGTTGCCCGCGAAACGCCCCGGCCACAAGCAACCCGTCACGCAAACCGTTTTTTCACCTCTTCGTACATCTCGAAATCGGGCGCAAAGGCGGTTTCAATGTTCTCGTGGTCTCGCCGCGTCATGCCCTCGGCCAGCTCGCGCGACCGCGACTTGTGACCCAGCGAACTGCGCGTGTCCTGCAACTCGGGCTCCGCACCGAAAATCGTGCCAATGATATGGGACATTGCCCCGTCAAGATCCGCCATATCGCCGATGAAATCGAAAGGAATGAAATCATAGCTGATTTCCTTGCGCTGTTCGCGCCAGTGGCGGTCGACATCGCGGGCGCCCGGATCCTGCGCCATGATGTCGAGGAATTCGGACAGGGTGATGTCGCTGGTCACAGGGCGGCGCAGATATTTCATCAGCTTCGTTTTCTGCTTTTCGGCCCCGACGATCTTGTCCGCAAAGGCGCTGACAGTACGGGCGACAGGATCGCGCACAATGGTAAAGCGAAAGTTTCTGCCGTCGCGGATCGCGCGCATCACCTGTGGCATCCTCAGCCCCCGCGGTCCGGTCAGAAGCAGCGACCGGGGCGGCGTGTGGACAGTATCCATATCGAAATCGAAATCGGTCCCCGCCTCGGCCTGCAGATGCGTCATCAGCGTCGCCAGAACCGTGGTGCAGGCGCATTTGTGGTTCTTCATATACAGAAACGGCCGCCGCGACGGCGCAAAGGCCGGCAGGTTCACAGTCTGCAGAAAATGGCGGCGGTGCGCATAATTGACGAGGATCGGGAACTTCCGGATCAGATCATCGTCCATGGGTCACTCCGTCCTGAAGAGTTGGGGCGCCCCTTCGACAATCCTGTCGCGGCATTGCTTGACGAAATGCTTGTCGACCAGATGATCGCGGCAGATCTTGTCCATGCTGGCCTCGCCCTTGAGTGCCTCGATCCCGATCATCGCCCTGAACTCCGGGTCATCAGACCGGCTGGTCGCGGGTTTCTTCTTGGCCGGAATCGGGGCAGCCGTCGGATCAATCCCGTGTTTGGCGATCAGCCGCGCCATGAAACTGCCGCGGCGGGGGGTGTTACCCTCTTTCTCTTCGAGACGCGGTTTCATCCGGCGCGCCCAGAAATGCACACCGTAGGTGCCGGACGTGATCCGTTCCTCGACAAAGCCGTTATAGCGCGAAAGGATCATCTTGTTCCGATCCTTGAAGGAAATCGGATAGAATGCCGGTTCCGGCAGAGCGCGCTCGATCTCGCCGGTCTGCTTGAGAAACCAGGTCACCGATGCGGGACCGGTGAAACCCCAGTTCTGTTCGGTGAGATGCACCGGCCGACCCGCGTCCCGTTCCGCTTCGAGTTCGGCAACCTGCCAGGGTTTGAGCCACGGGGCTATGGCATATTCATCCTCGAAAAACTCCATCAGGCTGGCGAGCGTTTCCGAAGTCCTCGGCAGGCCCAGGACGGCATTGCAGACAAGACTGGGTTTTTCCCATCCGAAAACGAAGGGACCGGAAAAATCGAAGGGCCGATAGCAGTACATATCCGCATCGACCCAGATCTTGTCGGTCTTTTTCAGCAGGTGCAGCCGCCACATATCCGCATGGATCGCGGGGCTGCCGGTGCGTGCATGACGCAGCATCGGTTCGGCCGGGAAGATCTCCGCCGCATCGCCCGCATGCACACCCGGTGGCAGGTTATCGATCGGCTCATAGCTGTAGAGCGTGATGTGATGACCCGCATCCGCAAATGATTTCAGGCACAGCTGTTCGAGCCAGGACAGCCGCCCGCCGATCCAGAGAGACGCGATTTCGGGAAGGTCTGCCATATGTCGGAAAGTCGCTTAACCGCTATGCACGAGGAAAGATGCCGCCTCAGGCAAACATTATTTCTGATTACAGGACAATGGGCAAGCGATGCGCATCAGCGGTTCGGGCGGTCCGGGTCTGCTACATTGGCAGTGCGAACACCGGATCCGACCAACACAAAGCCACTGGCAGTCTGCAGCGGCGTTGTCGCAGCACTCTGACCGTGCAGGAATCACGTTGTGAACCCATGCGGTTCGACGGTCGGCGTGAGCAAACCATCACCCGCCCACGACTGCACCACAAACCGGTCCGGCTACACTGCGCAAGCGCGGGTCATGTTGATCTGGCTGGACAAGGAGATGACCTGGCTCGCGCCACATGACCGCAGCACCGGTCGCCCTGCGGCGTTCTCGGAGACTCTGCTGCGCAAATCGGTTGGCGGCCGGAGTCGCCTTTTCCCTGGACGGATCTACTCTAAGACCTCTGTGACGGGTTTGCCCGGGGGCGGTGTAGCGGTTGAGCACGGCGATGCGGACTTGGATTTCTGCGACCTGCCGGTCGAAGTCCCGCGCCATGAGCCGCTGGCCCTGGGGCTTCACACAAGGCATCTTCGTTTCGACGCGGCGCCGGCGGTAGTATCCGCTCCGGCGTCGCCGGAGTGCCTGGCCCAGGTATTTCGGGGCACGCAGCGCTTGGTTTCGTGCGACAGCGCCGGCGGTGGCGGTCGTCCACGGGTTGGCATTCCGGCGAGGCGGGCGTGAGGGCATGAACGCCATCGGTCCGAGTGAAGGCCCGAACGCTTGGGCGCCCCGGGTGGCGGTGGCATCGTGGCACTTGCGGGTGTCATAAGCCCCGTCTGCGGTGACGCTCCCGATCTCCTGATCGGGTGGGATCTGGCTAGGCAGGTCTGGCAAGATGGGCGCGTCGCCGATGTGGCTTACGGTGACCTCGACGGCCCGAATCTCCAGCGTTTGCTCGTCGATCCCGAGGTGGATCTTGCGCCAGACCCGCCGTTTGGGGCCGCCATGCTTGCGCGCATGCCACTCGCCTTCACCCTCGACCTTGATACCCGTGCTATCCACTGCCCGGCAGGGTATTGCGCGGCAATGCCCGAGTGGGATCAGCAGGTGCAACGGCCCCTTGGAACCGCGGTAAGGGATGTTCACATACAGGGTCTTCTGGCGACGACCAAGCGTGCTGAAATCGGGCACCGTCCAGTCGACGCCAACCAGCCGCAGCAGGCTCTCGACGAAGCCGGTCGTCTGCCGGAGCGCCATGCCGAACAGCCCGGGGCTCCGCCCGTTCAGGGCTGAAACGATCCACCGGATCGTTTCCAAGACGCCCTTCACCCTTCATCGACAGACAGGTCTGGATGGCTGCATGGCTATAGGTCTGCTGCCGGCCGCGCGTTCTTGTCGGCGCGGCCTCCCAGATCATCTCGGGGTCAAACCAGATCGTCAGCGAGCCCCGGCGCTTGAGCGCTTCGTTATAGGCTGGCCAGTTTCTGGTCTTGTAAGTCGGGTGTTGGTCTGGTCATGCGTCACAGATATCACGCTGGTTTCACAAGATGAATCCCTCACGAGTTTCGCGCAACAGAGCCACACAGATCACCCGACTGTCGGGTCGGACGGAGCCGTGGCGTCGGTCAGCAACATGCAGGCAGGCAGCGAACCGGCCTGGTATCTGCTCGATACCTCTCGGGCCGTGCGTCCTATCGTGTGGCGGGAGCGAGAGGGCTACGAGTTCCAGTCCCGGATGGATCCGACCGACGATAACGTATTTCGGAACGACGAATATCTCTATGGCGTCCGGGCGCGGGTCAACGCCGGGTTCGGCCTCTGGCAGCTGGCCTTCGGCAGCAAGGCAGAGCTGGCGCCCGAAAACTACGCGGCCGCACCAGCAGCCATGATGAATTTCCGGGCGGAAAGCGGGCGCATCCTGGGCATCAGTCCGACCACGCTCGTGGTTCCGCCGTCGCTGGAGGACAGCGCCCTGCACCCGCTGAACACGGAAACCCGTGACGGCGGCGGCTCCAATCCCTGGAAAGGTACCGCCGAGTTGATCGTTACCCCCTTCGTGGGCTGATACCATGTCCGACTATCTGACCGCCATCGGTGACCAGGCGTTGCCTCAGGGCGAGGCTCCGGACTGGGTTCATCTGCTTCCGGCCGGGCGCATGAAAGCGCGCGACGGGCGGGTGTTCGATCTGGCCGACGCGCAGGTTCTGGTTCACGCCTTCGCCGAAGGCGGTGTCGATCTGCCCATTGACCACGAGCACCAGAACGACAAGCCGGAGGCACGGTGGAACGGCCCGGTCCGCGCGGCCGGTTGGATCAAGGCCCTGGAACAGCGGTCCACGGGTCTTTGAGGTCGGGTTGAATGGACAACACGGGCTCGCGAGATGATCGCCAACCGGGAATACCGGTTCCTGAGCCCGTCTTTTGTCTACCGCAAGACTGACCGGCAGATCATGAAACTGAACGGTGTCGGGTTGGTCCATAACCCGGCGCTGCATCTCACCGCCCTTGCCCGAGAGGAATCCAGCATGGGCAAAACAACCGACATACTGGCGCGTCTGGCAACGGTGTTGGGCTTGCCAGCCAATGCCGATGAGGATGCCATTTTTGCCGCCGTCGAAGCGCTGACCGGTGCAGCTACCGCTGAGACCACAGACCCCGCCCGGTTCGTTCCGGTCGAGGCGGTCCGGGATCTGCTGCGCGATCACAATGCGCAGCGGGCAGACATGGCCTTGAGCCAGGCGAAGTCGAAGGTGGATGACGCAATGCGGCGCGGATATCTCACGCCGGCCATGCGTGGCTGGGCGGAGGCGCTTTGTGCCCGAGACGAAGCCAGTTTCGACTGTTTCATTCGCGGCGCGGTTCCGCAATTCGCCAACCTGGCGAAACCGGTCCTGCCGGCGCGGCCGCCCGTCGCATCGGAACCGACAAGAAACTCGGCTGCAGCCGCCGCGATTTGCGAACAACTCGGGCTGCCGGGCGACCGGCTGTCCGAATGAGACCTGACCGGCGAACTGGTGAACGCCGCTCAGGCGTTCTGCGCATCCTGTCTGTGCGCGGAACAGGGCGCGCCCCAAACAGGCGGTCGTTCAACGCCTGTTCGGGGCGCGTTCCGGGTGCCGAGGCAGCATGCAGGCGAGGAAAGAAGGGATGAGGGAGTATCCCGGCGACCTGGAACACATCGTCTTGTGGTGCCTGATCGGCTTCGTTCTGGGCGAATTCGCCTGCCTGCTGCTGATCCTGTTCCATGTCGCCGCCTATCAAACATGACCGGGGCCGAAGCAGGGCGCGGGCGCAGCACGGGGAGTTGACAGAACATGAAGGGACGGGCCGGGAACCCGGATCGAGAGGCTGCGCTACTGGCCGAGGTAAAAGCCCTGGGCACGATGAGCCGACGCCTTCAGCACGGGCTCACCCTGCTCTCAAGGATGCTTGAAGCAGGTGTTCAAGCGGATTCGATCACTCCTTTGCATGCAGCGCTGCACCTGAAAGAGCATCGCAGAGGACGGCCGTCGAAGATCGTTTGCGACCCGGAACTGGAAACCTTCATCATTGAGCGCATGACGTTCCAACAGATCGCCGAAGATATTGCCCGGCACTTCCCGCCACAATGCCACGTCAGTTGCAGTTCAATTCACCGTTGGTTTCGCCGGTGGAGGCAGCGATGAACGAGCTGGCGCGCGTTCCGCCCAGGCCGCCGGCGCAGATCGCCGATATCGTGGAGATTCTCGGCCCGGATCTGACGGCCACGTTCCTGCTGCGGTTCGGTGGCGCGGAACTCTACATGGCCGAAGACCCGAAAGGACGCTCGCAGGTGGAAGCCCTTGTCGGAACCGATCGCGCAAGATCGCTGGCCACGCTGACCAACCGGCAACGCCGGGTGCCGCTGGCGAAACCCTGGGGGGCCAGCCACCTGCGGTTCAAGGGCGCAACCATCGCCGAGATCGCTCGCACCCCGCATGTCACCGACATCACCGTGCGAAGGTATCTGAAGTGAGGAAGGCTGGGGTGACGGAGGGCCGGACGTCCCCTCATGCACTAGCGTTCGGCCGAAGCCGGGACGATGTCATGGACTCCGAGTTTCCATGGTCGTCACCCCAACTTGTTGCAGGTGGTGGGGCCTCGCACCCGGTTTCCCGGAAACCCCGCATGGCGCTCCGAGTATTCGCCCGTGCTACGGCCGCGAGAATATTACCGTCTCACACCTGCAGGAAAAATATAACCATGTTCACGGTCGACTTCAACGACGAGGCGGTCACCGCGACGCCATTACTAGGTGGCTCGCCAACAGCGACTGATATCCTCAATCACCTCTACCCACCTGTCCCCGGATAATCCCGCAAATAACGCCCCATTACCGGCTCAAACCCACTGATAACTGACAGGAGCCGCCCGCAGGGGCGGCGGGGGCAGAGCCCCCGGATTACCCACCCGACAAGACGCGGCAACCTGCAAAACCAAAAACCCCGCGGCGAACCGCGGGGT
>CAYGNB010000043.1:0-13808 GCA_964351135.1 uncultured Rhodobacterales bacterium
GCCAGAAGGTTCAGCACCTGCGCCTGCACCGACACATCCAGCGCCGAGACCGGTTCGTCGAGGATGATGATCCGGGGATTGGCGGCCAGCGCCCGCGCGATCCCGATCCTCTGTGCCTGTCCGCCGGAGAACTCGTGCGGATAGCGCTCCAGAAACTCTTCCCGCAGGTTGACCGAGGCGAAAATCTCGGAAATCCGCGCATCGCGGTCGGCGCGGGGCATGTTGTGGAGCCGCTTGAGGGGCGCCTCCATCACCTGCCGGATCGTCTTGCGTGGATTCAGGCTGCTGATCGGATCCTGAAAGACATACTGGATCAGCTTTCCGAACTCGGCCGGATCGGCATTGTCGAGCGTGCTGCCCTCGATTTCGATCGTGCCCTCGGACGGATCGAGCAACCCCACCAGCATCCGCGCCAGCGTGGATTTCCCGCAGCCGGATTCGCCGACCACCCCCAGTGTTTCACCGGTTTCGACGGCAAAGCTCATGGGTCTTACCGCACGCACGCCCGGCGGCGCCCGGCCAAAGAGCGGTTTCTTCAGCGGAAAGGTCTTGGCGAGATTGTCGACCTTGAGCGCGGGCATCATACGGCCTCCTCGGGGAACAGGCAGCGCACGGCGCGCGGCGCGGTGCCTGCGAGCGCGATATCGCCGGCCCGGCAGCGTTCCTGCGCCTTGTCGCAGCGCGGGGCAAAGGCGCAACCCGGCGGCAGGTCGTCCACCACCGGCGGCAGGCCGGGAATGGCCGCCAGTTCCCTCCGTCCGCCGCCCAGTTCGGGAACACAGGCGATGAGGCGTTTGGTATAGGGATGGGCCGGGGCATCGAGCACCGCCTGGGTCGGCCCTTCCTCGACGATACGGCCCGCATACATCACCGCCACGCGGTCGCAAAGCTGGGCGACGACGCCGAAATCATGGGTGATGAAGATGATCGCCAGACCGCGTTCGCGGCGCAGGTCGTCGAGCAGCGACAGGATCTGTGCCTGCACGGTCACATCGAGCGCCGTGGTCGGCTCATCGGCGATGATGACGTCCGGTTCGTTGGCCAGGGCCATGGCGATGCCGACACGCTGGCGCATCCCCCCGGACATCTCGTGCGGGTAGTTATCGACGCGCGCTTCGGCGTTGGGAATGCGTACATCCTGCAGCAGCCGGATGGCGCGGGCGCGCGCCTCGGCATTTGTTACCCTGTGGTGTGACTGGATCGCCTCGGCCAGCTGCCGGCCGATCCGGTATTGCGGATGGAGCGTCGAGAGAGGGTCCTGAAATATATAGGCCACCCGGTCGCCGCGCTTCTGGCGCAGCGCCTCATAGGGGGCGCCGATCAGGTCGCCGCCCTGAAACCGGACCGCGCCGCCGGTGATCACACCGGGCGGAGAAGAGACCAGCCCCATGACCGACAAGGCGGTGACAGATTTGCCCGAGCCGCTTTCGCCGATCACCCCGAGGCATTCGCCGGGCCTGACGGCGAGGCTGACGCCGCCCACGGCGCGATAGATGCGGCTGCCGACGTGGAACTGGGTGTGCAGGTCCTGAATCGCCAGCAGATCGTTTGTGGCGGGCGGGATGTCGCCGACCCTTTCCACCAGCGTCGTCGCGCGGGGCCGTGACAGCGCGCCCGACCGCAGGCGCGGGTCGAGCGCGTCGCGCACCCCGTCGCCCAGAAGGTTGATGGACATCACGATGAGGAAGATCATGATGCCGGGCACGATCGAGGTATGCGGGTGCGAGATCAGCGCCGAGCGCGCCTCGCCCAGCATCGAACCCAGATCGGCCTGCGGCGGTTGACTGCCCAGCCCGAGAAAACTCAGCCCCGCTGTTTCGAGGATCATCCAGCCCACGGTGGTGGACATGGCGATGACGATCACCGGCAGGACGTTCGGCAACAGTTCGGTCAGGATGATCCTCGTATGCCTCATGCCCGCCAGCCGGGCGGCATCGATGAATTCACGACCGGCGAGCCCGACGGTGATGCCGCGGATGTTCCGGGCAAAGAACGGCACGTTCACCGCGGCCACGGCGATCAGCGCGTTGAGCAGGCCGGGGCCAAGCGCCGCGACGATGGCCAGTGCCAGCAGGATGTAGGGAAAGGCCATCAGCATATCGACGCCGCGCATGATGAGGTTGTCCGTGCGCCCGCCGAAATATCCGGCGATGATCCCGATGGCCGAGCCCACGGTGGCGGCGATCAGCGCCGCCGCGATCCCAACCGCGAGGCTGAGCCGCGTTCCCCAGAGCAGGCGCGACAGCAGATCGCGCCCCAGATGGTCGGTGCCCAACAGGTGCCCGTCGGCAAAGGGCCGCTTGAACCGGTCCGCGGTGGCGGTCACGTCCGGGTTCTGTAGCGGCAGCAGCGGCGTGATCAGCACCAGCACCAGGATCGTCGCCAGAACCACCGCGCCCATCGCCGCCAGCCGGTTCCGAAACAGCAGTTTCACAAACGCGTTCATGTCTTGATCCTTGGATCAAGCAGGCTTTGCGCGACATCCACGGCGATGTTGAACATCACATAACAGGCGGCCACGAAAACCACGCCGCCTTGCACCAGCAGCAGATCGCGCTTGAGGATCGCATCGACCAGCATCCGGCCCACACCGGGCCACTGGAACACGATCTCGATATAGACCGCGCCAGAGAGCACGAACCCGGCCTGAATTCCGAGAACCGGGATGATCGACACCATGGCGGCCCGCAACGCGTGCCCCATGATCACCTTGCGCTCGGGCACGCCCTTGGCCCGGGCGGTGCGGATATAGTCCTGCCGCAGCACCTCGAGCATGGCCGAACGCGACAGCCGGGCGATGACCCCGGTGGCGACCGCCGCCAGCGCCAGCGCCGGCATGATGAGGTGATTGATCAGGTCGGGCAGATCGCCGCCGCCATAGATCGCATACATGCCGCTGACCGGCAGCCACCGCAGGTTCACGGCAAAGAGCAGGATCATCATCATGCCGAGAAAGAAGGACGGCACCGAGATGCCGATCAGCACCACGAAGGTGATCGCCTTGTCCGCCAGTCCGTATTGCCGCGCGGCCGAGATCACCCCGGCGAGGATGCCGAGAATGGAACACAGGACGAAACTGGTGCCGGCGAGGATCAGCGTGGCATTGAACCGTTCGACGATTTCGTCCAGCACCGGGCGGTTGAGCGAAAAGGAGCGGCCGAAATCGCCGGTCAGCATGTTGCCGAGCCAGATGAAATAGCGCTGGACCATCGGTTTATCGAGCCCGAGATCGCGATTGAGCTTTTCGACATTGTCGGGCGTGGCATAGGCACCGAGGATCGCCGTGGCCGGGTCGCCGGGGATCAGCGACATGATCAGGAACACGATGATCGTGATCCCCAGCAGCACCGGGATCGCCGAAACCAGCCGTTTCAGGATGTAGCCGCCCATTCACACGTCTCCCCGCGCGTGGTTCCCGGGGCGGGGCGACCGCCCCGGGACGCATCCGGTCAGTTCTTGACGACGCCTTGCAGGTGCAGCAGGAACGAGGGTTCCAGACGGAAATTCTCGACCCGGTCGCTGGTCACGGCATTCTGTTTCCAGTTGGCGACAAAGACCCAGGGCGCATCTTCCTGCACGATGCTTTGCATCTCGCGGTAGAGCCGTGCGCGTTCGGCCTGATCGGTCGCGGCGCGGGCCGCCTCGAGCAGTTCGTCAACCTTTTCATTGGCATAATAGCCCGAGTTGAAGCCGCCCTTGTCGGGCCAGGCCTCTGACCGCAG
The DNA here is from genome assembly GCA_964351135.1 of uncultured Rhodobacterales bacterium. Classification (GTDB taxonomy): domain Bacteria; phylum Pseudomonadota; class Alphaproteobacteria; order Rhodobacterales; family Rhodobacteraceae; genus Pukyongiella. The sequence continues at coordinate 3,723 of CAYGNB010000043.1, forward strand.
CGCCAGATAGGGCAGTGTGTCGGGGTCGTTGGTCATCCACGCCATTTCGGCCATGTCGGCCTTGCCCTCGAGACCCGGATTCACTTCGCCAAGGAAGGTGTTCCATTCATAGGTTTCGATTTTCACGTCGAAACCTACCGCTTCCAGATCGGCCTGGATCGCCGTGCCCATCGGCACCGGATCGAGCATGCCCGAGCCGCCCTCGGTGACGTAAAAGGTCAGCTCCGCGCCCTCGGCCCCGGCTTCGGCAATCAGTGCCTTGGCCTTTTCGGGGTCGTAGGGGTAGGGATCGAGATCTTCGTTATAGGCCCAGGCAAAGGCCGGTGGCGTCGGGCCGGCGGCGACCGTGGCCGTGCCTTCCAGCACGTCGTTCACGATGGCTTCCTTGTTGATCGCGTAATTCGCGGCCTGGCGAACCTTCTGGTCGGCAAAGGGGCCTTCCTTGGCGTTCAGGATCAGGAACCACACATGCGGGCCGGCCTGTTCGGTGACGGTAAAACCATCGCCCTGAAACTGGCCAAGCGAGGTGGGCGGTACCTCGACCATCATGTCGATGCCGCCGGCCAGCATCTCGGCCACGCGGGTGTTGGCATCGGTGATCGGGCGGAACACCACCGCGTCGGTGCCCGCCGCCTCGCCCCAATAAGCGTCGTTACGTTCGACGACCACGGCTTCGTTCGAGCGCCACTCGGCGAATTTGAACGGCCCCGTTCCGACCGGGTTGCGGCCGAATTCCTTGCCGTGCGCCTTTACCGCCTCGGGTGAAACCAACAGCCCGGTCGGATAGGCGAGGTTGGACAGGAAGGGAGCGTAGGGGGCGTTGAGTTTGAATTTGACCGTCTTGTCATCGACGGCTTCGGTCGATTCCACCGCGCCGAAGAAGAACGACAGCGGGAACGGGCCGGTGTCGTGATAGGGGTGGCTCTCGTCCAGCATGCGGTCGAAATTGAACTTTACCGCCTCGGCATCGAACGGTGTGCCGTCGTGGAACATCACGCCATCGCGCAGGGTAAAGGTGTATTCGGTCCCGTCGTCGCTGACCGACCAACTGGTCGCCAGTGCCGGTTCGACCTCGAGCGTGCCGGCTTTGTAGCGTGTCAGCCCCTCATAGACATTCACGAGGATCCGGAAATCGTTCACGGCGGTTACCGCCGCCGGGTCGAGCGATTTCGGCTCCGCGATCTGACCGACGATCAGCACCCCGGGCGGTGTCTGGGCGGCGGCGGGGTCCGGTACTCCGGCGACCGCAGCGGCCGCCCCGGCGGCAGCGACGAGGAGACTCCTGCGAGTCCAGGACACGAGCTTCATCTGTCTTCTCCCTGTTGGATTTATTGGGAATATTTATCATGATAAATTGCGGCGGTCAAATTATCATGATAAATTGACGGAATGAGCGGCGGTGAGACATGACCTTTTCCATTCTGGCACGGGACCCTGAAACCGGCGCCATCGGCGGTGCGGCGGCGACCGGCAGCCTTTGCGTCGGCGGCTGGGTATTGCGCGGCGATCTCGCGTCAGGCATGTCCGCCAGCCAGGGGGCGGCGCCATCGACCTTCTGGGGCGAGGACGTGCTGACCCTGATGCGGGAGGGGGAGGGTGCCGCGGCGGCGGTGGATCAGGTTGTCGCAGCCGACAAAGGCCGGGCTTTCAGGCAGCTTTCGGCGCTTGATGCCCGAGGAGGGACCGGCGCCTTTACCGGTGCATCCAACATCGACGAAAAGGGGCACATGGCATTTGTCGGCGGAATTGCCGCCGGCAACATGCTGGCGGGCCAGGACGTTCTGGTGGCGCTGACCGACGGGTATCGTGCGGCTGCGGGGCCATTCGATTGCCGGTTGTTGGCGGCACTTAGGGCCGCGAGCCACGCAGGCGGCGATTATCGCGGCCTGTTGTCGGCCGCAATTCTGGTTCTGCATCCTGACCGGCCACCGCTGACGCTGCGCATAGATCACCACCCGGACGATCCCATCGGCGCGCTGATGGCTTTGCACGAAAAAGCGACGACCGGCGACTATGCCGATTGGGTGCGGCAGGTGCCCGTTTCAACCGACAGAACCCGTGTTCTCGACTGACAGGCCCGCGCCTCAGGATGACCCAATCGTCCGGTTGCGCGAAAGGGCGCACACGGCACGGCGCTGGCGTCAGATCGCCAGATACTCGGCCCGCAATTCGGCGTTGCCCAGCACCTCGGCCGCGGCACCGTCAAAGACGATCCCGCCGGTGTCGAGGATCACCGCCCGGTCGGCCAGTTCCAGCGCGCGCACGGCATTCTGTTCCACGATGATCGTGGTCATGCCCTGCTCCTTGATGTGGATGAGCGTCTTTTCGATCTCGTCCACGATCACCGGCGCCAGCCCTTCATAGGGTTCGTCCAGCAGCAGCACCTTGACGTCGCGGGCCAGGGCGCGGGCGATGGCCAGCATCTGCTGTTCCCCGCCCGACAGCGTCACGCCTTCCTGTTTGCGCCGCTCGCCCAGCCGCGGGAAAAGCTCGTACAGCCGTTCGAGCGACCAGCCGATGGGTGGTGCGATCTGAGCCAGCTGCAGGTTTTCCTCGACCGTCAGGCCGGGGATGATGCGCCGGTCCTCGGGCACGAGCGCCAGACCGACGGCGGCGGCCTCGTGGCTGGCCATGTTGTGTAGCGGCTGGTGATCCAGCCAGATCTCGCCATGGGTCACCAGCGGCGATCCGATCCGCGCGATCGACCGCAGCGTCGAGGTCTTGCCCGCGCCGTTGCGGCCCAGCAGTGCCAGGATCTCGCCTTCGTGCACGTTGAAGGAAATCCCCTGCACGATATAGCTTTCGCCATAATACGCATGCACGTCCCAGACCGACAGAAAGGCCGGGGCGGTTTCAGCGAGGTTGGCGTTCTTGGAAAAGTCCGGTTTGACGTTCATTGATCCTCTCCCTTACGCCGACTCGCCCAGATAGGCTTCGCGTACCTTTGGGTGGCCCTTGATGTTTTCGGGGGTGTCTTCGACCAGCGGCGTGCCCTGCGCGAGCACCGTGATGCGTTCGGCCAGGCTGAACACGACATGCATGTCGTGTTCGATGATCGCGATGGTGATGTCGCGTTCTTCCTTGATCTCCTTGAGCAGGTCGATGGTGTTGTTGGTGTCCGCCCGCGCCATCCCGGCGGTGGGCTCGTCCAGCAGCAGCAGGCGCGGTTCCTGGCTCAGGCACATGCCGATTTCCAGCCGCCGCTTGTCACCGCGCGAGAGTGCCGCGGAATGCATGTGGCGTTTGTCCGACATGTTCATGTCGTCCAGCATATGCTCGGCCCGTTCGACGATGTCGCGCTGTTTGCCGACCGAGGCGAGCGCGTTCATCTCGAACGCGCCGTCGCGCTTGGCGAAACAGGGGATCATCATGTTCTCCAGCACCGTGAGATCGCCAAAGATCTCGGGGGTCTGGAACACCCGGCTGATCCCCATCTGGTTGATCTCGTAGGGATGGCGCCCCAGCACCGACTGACCATCGAACATGACGCTGCCGGTGTCGGGGATCAGCTTGCCCACGAGGCAGTTCAGCAGGGTCGATTTGCCCGCGCCGTTCGGCCCGATGATCGCGTGGACGGTGTTTTCCGCAACACTCAGGTTCACCTCCGACAGAGCCTTGAGGCCGCCGAAGTTCTTCGAGACATTCTTGACTTCGAGAATACCCATATCAGCGTCTCCTTACTCGGCCGGTTCGGTCTTGTTCGCGGCGCCGCGATCACGCCGGGCGCGACCCCCTCGCAGCCAGGCGGCAATGCGCTGGCCACCTTCGACCAGCCCGCCGGGCAGGAAGATCACCACCAGCATGAACAGGATACCCAGGGTCAGGTGCCAGCCCTTGCCGATGAAGGGATGCACGATGAAGACCATGAAATCCTCCATCCCGTCAGGCAGGAAGGCGAACCATTGATGCAGGACGTTGTCGTTGATCTTCGAGAAGATGTTCTCGAAATACTTGATGAAACCTGCGCCCAGAACCGGCCCGATCAGGGTGCCGGTGCCGCCGAGAATGGTCATCAGCACCACTTCGCCGCTGGCCGTCCACTGCATCCGTTCGGCGCCCGCCAGCGGGTCCATTGCCGCCATCAGCCCGCCGGCCAGACCGGCATACATGCCCGAGATCACAAAGGCCGCCAGCGTGTAGGGCCGCGCGTTCAGGCCGGTATAGTTCATCCGCTGCTGGTTCGATTTCACCGCGCGCAGCATCATGCCGAACGGCGACCGGAAGATGCGGATCGCCAGGTAGAACACCACCATCATGATCGCCGCGCACAGGTAGTATCCCGCGTTGAAGTCGAAGCTCCACGCGCCCAGATCCAGCGTATAGGTGGACCGCATCGACAGGCCGAACAGGTGCGGCAGGTTGGGCAGGTGGTCACTATGCAGCCATTGCGGGTCGTCGGCATAGACCTGCAACCCGGTTTCGCCGTTGGTCAGGTTGAATTTCGGGTTCGACAGCACCGAATAGGCCAACGCAAAAGACATTTGCGCAAAGGCCAGCGTCAGGATCGAGAAATAAATCCCCGACCGCCGCAGACTGATGAAACCGATGAACAGCGAGAACAGCCCGGCGATCACCACGGCCAGCGCGATGGCGGGGATCACGTTGTAGGTGAACAGCTTGAATATCCACACCGCGGAGTATGATCCCACACCGAGAAACGCGGCGTGGCCAAAGCTCAGATACCCGGTCAGGCCGAACAGGATGTTGAAGCCGATTGCGAAGATCCCGAAGATCACGAAACGCTGCATCAGGTCCGGGTAGCCGGCGTTGAATTGCGCCATGGCGCTGCCGGCGGGGAACGGGTTCAGGATGAAGGGTGCGAGCAGGGTGAGGATCGCCACCACCACCAGCAGGGTTGTATCTTTCTTGTCCAGTCCCAGCATGTCCTATTCCTCCATCACGCCCTTGCGGCCCATCAGGCCCCGTGGACGGGCGAGCAGAATGATGATCGCGACCAGATAGATGATGATCTGGTTGATGCCGGGGATCGTCGTTGTGGCCCAACTGGTCGAGGCGAAGCTTTCGAGAATGCCGAGCAGGAATCCGGCCAGCACCGCGCCGGGCAGGGACCCCATGCCGCCCACCACGACCACCACGAAGGACAGGACCAGGAAATCCATCCCCATGTGATAGTTGGGCGGGTTGAGCGGCCCGTACATCACCCCGGCCAGCCCCGCCACGGCGGCGGCGATGCCGAACATGATGGTGAACCGCCGGTCGATATTGATCCCCAGCAGCCCGACGGTTTCACGGTCGGCCATGCCCGCGCGTACCACCATGCCGAAGGTGGTGAACTGCAGAAAGGCGAACACGGCGGCGATGATCAGCGAGGCGAACAGGAAATAGATCAGCCGCCAGATCGGATAGATGATGGCGTTCACCTCGAACCCGATCATTACGCCCAGATCGACCGAACCGCGCAGCGCGTCGGGCGGCGGGGTCTGGATCGGGTTGGCGCCAAAGAAATACTTGATCACTTCCTGCAGCACGATGGCCAGCCCGAAGGTCACCAGGATCTGGTCGGCATGTTCGCGCTTGTAGAAATGCTTGATCAGCCCGCGCTCCATGATGAAGCCGACGGCCAGCATGATCGGGATGGCAAACAGGATCGCCAGCGGCACCGACCAGTCGATGATCGCGGCGCCTGCTTCAGGGCCGAACCAGGCCTCGACATAGGGGGTCTTGACCTTCAGCGCGTTGCCCAGAAAATCCTTCTGGGTTTCGTCGACGGTTTCAAAGCTCAGGTTCAGTATGCGTTGCAGCGTCACGGCGCAGAAGGCGCCGATCATGAACAGCGCCCCGTGGGCAAAGTTGACCACGCCCAGCGTGCCGAAAATCAGTGTCAGCCCGAGAGCGATCAGCGCATAGGCCGATCCCTTGTCGAGGCCGTTGAGGATTTGCAAAAGAAGTGCGTCCATCGGTTCCCACCCTTTGGAAGTCCAAGCGCTTTTTCAGCGCGGTTGCCCGGCCGTGCCGGGTCCGGCCGCGCGACCATTGCCGCGCGGCCGGGATGCTCTGTGGCGGTCAGGCGCCCGCGTTGCAGCTGCCCAGGCTGCCGCCCGCGAACATCGGGTGATCGGGCGGATAGGTCACCTGCGCGGCTGGGGTCACCTCGACGACTTCGAGCAGGTCGAATTCGCTGGTCGGGTTTTCCTTGCCGCGCACCACCAGCACGTCCTTGAAGCACTGGTGATCGTCCGCGCGATAGAGTGTCGGACCGTTCCCCAGCCCGTCGAATTCGAACCCTTGCAGGGCCTCGCCGACGCCGCAGGGGTTGAAGGTGCCGGCGCGCTGGCAGGCATCCGCATAGAGCAGGGTCTGACAGTAGACGGTGTGCGCCGCCTGGCTCGGCGGGAAGCCGTATTTGGTGCCGAACGATTTGACGAACGCCTTGGAGCCTTCATCCTGCAGCGACCAGTGCCAGTTGGTCGATCCGAGAATGCCCTTGACGTTCTCGCCCGCGCCCTTGGCCATCAGCCGCGAATAGAGCGGCACGACGATCTCGAACTGCTTGCCGTTCACCTGCTTTTCGCGCAGGCCGAACTGCACCGCGTTGGTCAGGCTGTTGACCATGTTGCCGCCATAGTGGTTCAGCACCAGCACGTCGGCGCCCGAATTCAGAACCGGCGCGATGTAGGACGAGAAATCGGTGGCCGCCAGCGGCGTCTTGACCTTCTCCACGGTTTCCCAGCCCATCGCTTCGGTGGCCGCTGCGATGGATTCCTCCTGGGTCCAGCCCCAGGTGTAGTCGGCGGTCAGGTGATAGGCCTTGCGGTCGGTGCCATAGAGCTTCTCAAGCACCGGCGCCAGCGCCGCCGCCGACATGTAGGCGTTGAAGAAATGGCGGAACCCGTTGGCCTTCTTGTCCTTGCCGGTGGTGTCGTTGGAGTGGGTCAGGCCGGCCATGAAGATCACGCCCGCCTCCTGGCAGAGGCCCTGAACGGCGATCGCCACACCAGAGGACGACCCTCCGGTGATCATGATCGCGCCGTCCTTCTCGATCATCGATTTCGCCGATGCGCGGGCGGCGTCCGACTTGGTCTGCGTGTCGCCGGTGACGAACTCGACCTTCTTGCCGAGGATCCCGTCGCCCTTCAGTTCCTTCGACGAGAAGGTGTTGAGCATCCCGCCATCACCGCCGCCGTTCAGGTGCTCGACCGCCAGTTCATAGGCGCGCAGTTCGTCGGCGCCTTCGTCGGCATAAGGGCCGGTCTGCGGTACGTTGAAGCCCAGCGTGACCGATCCTCCGGTCGGTTCGTTCATGTAGGCGGCCGCGGACGACGCGGTAAAAATCGTCGGTAGCGCCACGCCGGCACCCACGACGGCACCGGATTTCAGCACGCCGCGACGTGTGACATCAGATTTGGACATGTATTCCTCCCGTTCCGTTGGAACGACCGAGCAGTTGTCATCCTTCCTCGGTCGGGCACGTTTACGTGCAGGTTTACTATGGCGGGCAGTTGTAAAATTGCGCAACAAGCCCCTTGAAAGTCACGATAATTTTGTAAATAACTGAACAAATTCATATAAGGTGATGTAAAGAACCTTATGTCGCGGCGCAGAAAGCCGTTGAAATGAAACCGGAAAGGGCAGGCGACGCATGGGCCGGGATACCGCGCGGGACACGCTGACGGGCAGCCGTATTCGCGAACGCCGCGCCGTTACCGGGCTGCGTCAGGCCGAATTGGCGCGGCTGGTGGGGATCTCAGCCTCCTATCTCAACCTAATCGAACACAACCGGCGCCGGATCGGTGGCAAGCTGCTGGTGGACATAGCCGCGCAGCTGGGGGTCGAACCGTCGATGCTGACCGAAGGCGCCGAGGCGGCGCTGATCGCATCCCTGCGCGAGGCGGCGGCCGATGCGAACACCGCAGGCGACGAAATTACCCGTGCCGACGAATTCGCCGGGCGCTTTCCGGCCTGGGCCGGGGTTCTGGCCCATCATCAGCGCCGCATCGCCGCGCTGGAACGCACGGTGGAAACGCTGTCGGACCGGCTCACCCATGACCCGCAGCTGGCGGCGTCGCTGCACGAGGTGCTGTCGACCGCCGCCGCGATCCGGTCCACCGCCGCGATCCTTGCCGAGTCGGGAGATCTGGACGACGAATGGCGCGACCGGTTTCATCGCAACATCAATCAGGATGCCGAGCGCCTGGCGGAGAGCTCCAAGACGCTGATGCGCTATCTCGATGACAGCGAGGTCAGCAGCGAGAAACGGGGGATGCCGCAGGAAGAGGCCGAGGCCTTCTTTGCCGCGCATAACTATCATTTCCCGGCTCTGGAGGATGGGCGGGACAGCCCCGAACGGCTGGCCCGTTCCGCGCCGGAACTGGCGACCGAGGCCGCCCGCGCGATCACGCATGATGCACTGGCGCAATATGCCGCCGATGCCACGCTGATGCCGCTGGGTGCGCTGCGAAAGGCACTGACGCGGTTCGGGCCGGACCCGGTGGCGCTGCAGCGTGAATTTTCGGCGTCGCTGCCGGCAGTGTTCCGGCGGCTGGCCGCGTTGCCACGGGACCTGATGCCGCAAGAGGCCGGGCTGGTGGTTTGCGATGCGTCGGGCAGCATCCTGTTCCGCAAGCAGGTGACCGGTTTCGCGTTGCCGCGTTTTGGCGCGTCCTGTCCGCTGTGGCCGCTGTTCGTGGCGCTCAACCGGCCTATGGTTCCGGTGCGCCGGGCGGTGTCGCAGCTGGGCCGTTCCGCAGCGCGGTTCGATTGCATGGCCGTTGCCGAACCGCATGGCGCGACAGAATTCGGCCGCGATCCGGTGTTCCGGTCGGTCATGCTCATCCTGCCATTGCCCGACGAGGTGCAGCCCGACCAGGTGCAGCCGGTCGGAAGCTCGTGCCGGGTCTGCCCGCGATCCGCCTGCCGGGCCCGGCGCGAACCGTCGATCCTGGGCGAAGGGTTTTGACAGTTTCGCGCGCGCGACGCTAAATTGATCCGAAGCACGCTTGCGCGCCCCGCAGGGGCCTGCAAGAGTGGCAGATCCGTAGGGGAGGACGGACAGGCATGAAGGCAGACAAGCCATGAGCCGGCACGTGCTGCTGGTCGAGGACGAGCCCAACATCGTCGAGGCAATCCGGTTCCTGTTGACGCGCGATGGCTGGCATGTGGACAGCCACGCCGACGGAACCGATGCGGTCGAGGTGATCGAGGCGGCAAAGCCCGACCTTGTGATCCTCGATCTGATGCTGCCCGGCCGCAGCGGCATGGATATTCTGCGTGATCTGCGCGACCGGCCCGGATTCGAACGGCTGCCGGTGCTGATGCTGACCGCGCGCGGTCAGGCCCGCGACCGCGAACTGGCCGAACGCGCGGGCGTCAGCCGCTTCATGACCAAGCCGTTTTCGAATACCGAGGTGCTGACGGCGGTGCGGGATCTGCTGGCACAGGCGTCGCGGCTCTAGGTCATGGCCAGGCCGGGGCCAAATCGCACGCCGCCCGGATACCCGCCCGGCGAGCCGCAGGGCATCGCGCAGGGTCCGCCACCGGTTTTTCTCGAACGTCAGAACTATCGCAGCCGCCGGTTGCGCGACGCGGCGCGGCTATTGCCGCTGGCGGGCGCGCTGCTGTTCCTGCTGCCGCTGCTCTGGCCGCGCGCCAACCAGTTGGCAGGTGCGGATGATCCGGTGCGGATGTCCGACGCCATTTTCTATATCTTCGCGGTCTGGGCCGGGCTGATCGTCGCGGTGGGCCTGTTCGGGCTGGCCGTTCGGCGTTGGGGGCAGTCCGAGCCGCCGGCCGCGCGCGGGGACCGGTTGGAATGACATCGCTGAACCTCTTGGTGGCGGTGTGCCTGAGCTATGTGGCGCTGCTGTTCCTGGTTGCCTTTGCCGCCGACCGCATGGCGGCACGGGGGCGGGCCGCATGGCTACGCTCGCCCGTGATCTATACCCTGTCGCTGTCGATCTATTGTACCGCCTGGACCTTTTACGGGGCGGTGGGCTATGCGGCGCGGTCGGGGCTGGAGTTCGTCACCATCTATCTCGGCCCGACGCTGGTCATGGTCGGCTGGTGGTGGGGGCTGCGCAAACTGGTGCGCGTGGGGCGGTCGCAACGCATCACCTCGATCGCCGACCT
>CAYGNB010000044.1:0-13522 GCA_964351135.1 uncultured Rhodobacterales bacterium
GGGCGGTGTGATCGCTGTGGGGCTGCTGGTGCCCTTCGCGGCGCTCGACAACGCGATGGACGCCTTCATGCGGGCGCAGTTCGATATCTCGACCGGGCTGCTGGTCACCGGGTCGATCTGGCTGCTGGTCGCCGCTTACATGGTGAGGTTTCTCGCTGCGGCGCTGGGCGCCTACGAGGGCGGACAAACCACCGTGCATGCCAATATGGACGCCGCCGCGCGATCGCTGGGCCAGTCGCCGCTGGGTACGCTGCGTCGGGTGCATCTGCCGATCCTGACCCCCAGCCTGCTCACTGCGTTGCTGATCGTGTTCGTGGACGTGATGAAGGAACTGCCGGCCACCCTGATCATGCGCCCGTTCAACTTCGATACGCTGGCGGTACAGGCGCACCGGCTGGCCAGCGACGAACGGCTCGAAGGTGCGGCGGTGCCGAGCCTGGTGATCGTTGCGGTGGGCCTGCTGCCGGTGATCCTGATCTGCCGCCAGGTCGGGCGGCGCGGCCGCTGACACCACGCGGCGCGACATCGGGTCGGCAGCGTTGACGTCCGGTATTGTCGGGTTCTGGTCGGTCGGCAGAACAACCCGACGACATCTTTGCGGACGCAAGGCAGAGTTGCACGTCCGGCGACGCAGGGCGGGGATCGCCTATTTTGTCGCGTGGAATCCGTGGATGAGAAAAGCCTGGAAAAACAATACCGGCAGTTTGAAGCCGGAGCTGCGTATCATCGCTTGGGTCTCTGATGGCGACAGAACACACAGCGCGTTGCGTAACGTGTCGGGAAGTGTTTGCAGCGAATCCGGTGTCGCACCCATGAGTGTCTGGATGCGTTCCCAGTTTTTCAGCATGGGCGGGAACCCGGCGGAATCGAGATCAAAGCAGATTTCCGTGCTGACAAAGTAGCCGCCCGGCCTCAGCCGGTCATAGATGTTGCGGTAAAAGGCACCCCTGTCCGCTCGTTCGATGAAATGTGCAACCAGCACGCTCAGAACAGCGTGAAATTCTTCGCCTTTCGGCGCGTCATGGACAAAGCCGTGGATCAGGTCACACCGATCCAGCAGGTTTGCGCGTTGCAGCCGTTCTCGGCAGACGCCGAGCATCTCGGCCGAGGGATCGACGCCAACGAATGACCATTCCGGGCAGGCTTCTGCCAGCGACAGTATCTCGGCACCCGTTCCGACCCCGACGCAGAGTATTCGGGCGCGAGGCGGCAGGTCGCCCAACACCAGCCGAATCAGGAAGTGCATGCTGGCTCCGATAGGGGCGAGCTTGCTGTTCCGTTCATCGTAGCTTTCGGCCATGTCCCGGCCAAAGGCAGCGGGCTTTGCGTGATCGTGGTCGTCGTCGTTCATTTTGCGTATCCGGATATGAACCGAGTTGTCCCTGCGGTTGTCCGGAGACTTGCACAGCCGTGTTCAGTGGGCCAGCTTTGGCCTGCTATTCCCGTGGGATGTCTCGCGATACGACAGGGCAAATGCCCTCGCTCTCGGCGCGGGGTCAGAGCGCCTTGCGAGCGCGCAGTGCGGCGGTGATGGTGCCGTCATCGAGATAGTCGAGTTCGCCCCCGATCGGCACGCCCTGCGCCAGCGAGGTCAGCCGTACCCGCCCCTGCAGCCGGTCGGCGATGTAATGGGCAGTGGTCTGCCCGTCCACGGTGGCGTTCAGGGCGAGGATCACCTCGGTGATGGATTCGGCGTCGACGCGCTCTACCAGTTGCGGGATGCGCAGGTCTTCGGGGCGTACCGCGTCAAGCGCCGACAGCGTGCCGCCCAGAACGTGATACCGGCCGCCGAAGACCCCCGCGCGTTCCATCGCCCACAGGTCCGCCACGTCCTCGACCACGCACAGCTCGCCGTTGGCACGCTTTTCCGAGGCGCAAATATCGCAGATTTCAGCGGTACCAACATTGCCGCAATTGGAACATTCGCGCGCGGTTTCGGCCACCAGCCGCAGCGCGTCGGCCAGCGGTGTCAGCATCAGGTCGCGTTTGCGGATCAGGTGCAGCACCGCGCGCCGGGCCGACCGCGGCCCCAGCCCCGGAAGGCGGGCCAGCAGGTCGATCAGATTGTCGATGTCGCGGGTCGAGGACATGCGGTTCGGCCTGTGTCGGCGGTGGGGAGCGAGGGGCCAGCCCCTCGCGCACCCCGGGATATTTAAGGCAAGAGGAAGGTCAGAAGGGAAGCTTCATATCCTTGGGCAGGCCCATGCCTTCGGTCAGCTTGCCCATTTCTTCCCTGGCGCGGTCGCCGGCCTTTGTCTGGGCGTCCTTGATCGCGGCCAGGATGAGATCCTCGACCACTTCCTTGTCGTCGCTGTTGAAGATCGACGGGTCGATGTCCAGCGTCTTGAGCTCGCCCTTGCAGGTGCAGCTTGCCTTGACCAGCCCGGCACCGGATTCGCCGGTGACCATCAGCTTGTGCATGTCTTCCTGAAGCTGTTCCATCTTGGCCTGCATTTCCTGCGCGGCCTTCATCATCTTGGTCATGTCGCCAAGCTGCCCGAGTCCCTTGAGCATGTTTGTCTCCCGGCTGTTGCGTCACTGTTCCTGATACGCGGGGGCGGGCAGCGTCACAAGGGGCCGCCGCCGTCTCGCGGCGGGGGTCAGCCGTCCTCGAACGGGTCCCATTCGTCGGGCACTTCGGGCAGTGCGTCCGATTCGGCCTGGGCCGCGAGCTGGTCATGGGTGCGGATGGCGGTGATGCGCGCCTTGGGGAACCGGGTCAGGACAGCCTGAACCAGCGGATGGGTCTCGGCCTCGGCGCGCAGGGCGTTTTCTTCGGCTTCACGGGCTTCGACGATGGTGGGGGCGCCGCCATCCGAGACGACCGAAATCGCCCAGCGGTTGCCGGTCCAGCCCTGCAAACGTGCACCGAGCCGCTGGGCCAGGTCGCCCGCAGCGCCGGGGGCCAGCGCGAATTCGATCCGGCCCGGTTGGTAGCGCACCAGCCGCAGCCCGGTTTCCACCTCGACCAGCAGTTTGACATCACGGTTGGCCCGGATCAGAGCGACAACGTGATCAAAGCTGGGAAACCGGTCCAGCGCGGCGGCCGTATCCTGTGCCAGCGCTGCCGATGTGGCGTTGCCGTTGCCGCCGCGCGGCGGGGCCGAGGCGACAGCCGAGGCCCCGCCCTCCCCGCCCGCCGCAGGCGAGCCCGCGCCCTGCGCGGGTCTCCCTCCGCCCGGAGAGGGCGAAGGCGGCGGTGGAACCGGCGCGTCCTTCAGTTTGCGCACCAGTTCCTCGGGCGATGGCAGATCGGCCACATGGGTCAGCCGGATCACAGCCATTTCTGCGGCCATCATCGCGTTGGGGGCGCTGGTCACTTCCTCCAGCGCCTTCAGCAGCATCTGCCACATCCGGGTCAGCACCCGCATCGGCAGGGCGTCGGCCATGGCCTGGCCGCGGGCGCGTTCGTCGGGCGATACGGTGGGGTCGTCGGCGGCATCCGGCGTGATCTTGACGACGCTGACCCAGTGGGTGACCTCGGCCAGGTCCCGCAGTACCGCCAGCGGGTCGGCGCCTTCGGCGTATTGCGCGCCCAGTTCGGTCAGTGCGCCCGCGGCGTCGCCCTTCAGGATCAGGTCGATCAGGTCCAGCACCCGGCCCCGGTCCGCCAGGCCCAGCATCGCGCGCACCTGATCGGCACCGGTTTCGCCCGCCCCGTGGCTGATCGCCTGATCCAGCAGCGACGTGGCGTCGCGCGCCGAGCCCTCTGCGGCGCGGGTGATCAGCGCCAGCGCGTCGTCGGCGATCTGTGCCCCCTCGGCGGTGGCGATCCGGTGCAGCAGGCCGATCATGTCCTCGGGTTCGATCCGGCGCAGATCGAAGCGCTGGCAGCGCGACAGCACCGTGACCGGCACCTTGCGGATCTCGGTGGTGGCAAAGATGAATTTCACATGCGCGGGCGGTTCCTCGAGCGTCTTCAGCAGCGCGTTGAAGGCGCTGGTCGAGAGCATGTGCACCTCGTCGATGATGAACACCTTGTAGCGCGCGCTCGCCGCGCGGTAGCTCACCGAATCGATGATCGCATCGCGGATGTTCTGCACGCCGGTGTGGCTGGCGGCGTCCATCTCCATCACGTCGACATGACGGCCTTCCATGATTGCCAGGCAATGCTCGCATTGCCCGCAAGGCTCGGTCGTCGGCCCGCCGGTTCCGTCCGGCCCGATGCAGTTCATCCCCTTGGCGATGATTCGCGCGGTGGTGGTTTTGCCGGTGCCGCGGATGCCGGTCATAATGAAGGCCTGCGCGATCCGGTCGGCGGCGAACGCGTTTTTCAGAGTGCGCACCATGGCATCCTGCCCGACCAGGTCGGCAAAGGTTTCCGGGCGGTATTTGCGGGCGAGCACCTGATAGGCGGGCGCGTCGGTCTGGGTCATTTCGGCCTGTCTGAATCGCTTGTCCGCGCCAGCGTAAGGGCGCGGGCGCGGCGCGTCCACCGCGGAAAGCGCGGCAGGATTGGCGGTGATGACGATTACCGTTAAAGTCGCGGGCAGACACGGTCCGGGAGATCCATGCCATGCGCCTGAAGGGAATACGGGGTAGCCGCAATGTCGAAGACCGCCGCCGCATGGGCGGCGGGCGTCCGGGCGGTGCGATGCGGATCGGCGGTCTGGGCCTGCTTGCCGTACTGGCGATCGGCTACTTTACCGGCATCGACGTGACACCCCTGTTGACCCAGGGCGGCACGCCGGCGGCGGTCCCGCGCGACCTGTCGCCCGAGGAGGAGCAGGCGGCGGAGTTTTCGACGCGCGTACTGGCTACGACCGAACAGGTCTGGGGGCAGGTCTTTTCGCAGCAACTCAACCGGACCTACACCCCGCCGGTGCTGGTGCTGTTTTCCGGCGTCACGCAAAGCCCGTGCGGCGGCGCGTCGGGTGCCACGGGGCCGTTCTACTGTCCGGTGGACCACAAGGCCTATCTGGACACGCAGTTCTTTGCCACGCTGTCGCGCCAGTTCGGTGCCAGCGGCGATTTCGCGGCCGCCTATGTGATTGCGCATGAGGTGGCGCATCATGTGCAGAACGAACTGGGTATTCTCGGCCAGGTGGACAGTCTGCGCCGCCGGTCGTCACAGACCCAGGCCAATGCGCTGACCGTGCGTCTGGAACTGCAGGCGGACTGCCTCAGCGGGGTGTGGGCGCAGGCCGTGGATGGGCTGCTGGATCCCGGCGACATCGACGAGGCGCTGAACGCGGCGCGGATGATCGGGGATGATCGGCTGCAGCGGCAGGCGGGGCAGGTGCCCCGCCCGCACACCTTTACGCATGGCACGTCAGAGCAGCGTAGCGGCTGGTTCAGGCGGGGCTATGAAGCAGGCGGGATCGAAGCCTGCGACACGTTTGCCGATCAGTCTCTCTGACCCCTGCGCCTCAGCGCCCCTTTCTCCGTCTGGCATCGTTCTGCACGCCGCGGACCATCTTGCCGAACGCCTTGTCGCGGGCGCGGGATTGGGCCAGCGTTTCGCTGTTGCGCGCATCCTCGCGCCTGAGTTTTGTCCAGCGCGTCAGCCGATCCGGGTCCAGCCGACCGTCGGCGATTGCCGCCTGAACCGCGCAACCGGGTTCGCCCGCGTGGCCGCAATCGGCAAACCGGCAGGCGGCGGCCAGTTCCGCGATATCCGCGAACAGATCGTCGATGCCTTCGCCCGCATCGGTCAGCCGCAGCGCCCGCATCCCCGGCGTGTCGATCAGCCAGCCGCCATCGGTCATCCGCCGTAACGCCCGCGACGTGGTGGTGTGACGTCCCTTGGCATCGTCTTCGCGGATGCCCGAGGTTGTCGCTTGGTCGCCGGTCAGCCCGTTGAGCAGCGTGGACTTGCCGACGCCGGACGATCCGACCAGTGCGCCGGTTTGGCCGGCCGGACACCATGCGGCGAGCCTTTTCAGGTCGTCGGGATCATGGGCGTTGACCAGTTCCACGGTCAGGAACGGGGCGAGAGCGGCGGCTTCGCGGGCGTAACCCTGCGGATCGTCCGTCAGGTCGGGTTTGGTCAGCACCATCACTGGATAACAACCCGCTGCCTGCGCCAGCGCGAGGTAGCGTTCCAGTCGTGCCGGGTTGAAATCGGCGTTGCAGGACGTGGTGATGAACAGCACGTCCACATTGGTCGCGATCAGCTGTTCGCGAGCATCGGTGCCGGCGGCGCGGCGCATCAGCACCGTTTGCCGGTCGAGCCGGCGCGATATGCGCCCGGCCGCATCGGCCAGCACCCAGTCACCGACGGCGAAATCGCCGGTACTGGCACCGTGTGGGGTTGTCAGCGCCACCTCGCCGTCGGGGTTCAGCGCGGCCAATCGGTCGCGATGAACCTCGGCGATGCGAAAGGGCGAAAGCCCGTCATCGTTGGCGTCGGTCTGACGCGCGAAAAAGGGAGACCATCCAAGGTCTTTGGGGGTAAGTGTCATCGGTTTGCCTGTCTGCAGGAAAAATCGGCCCGGCGCGCGTGGCGCGGGCGTGGATCAGGCAGACGTCAGCGGAGAATGGCCCGTCAGCGACGGCCTGCCCGAAGGGCGACGAACACAATCATACTGGCCCTCCGTTTCAGGCGTTGCGGGGTGAGAGGCTGGACAACGACCCAAGCGGGGCTCGTTACGGCTGCTTCCTTCCGGACCTGACCGGGTTGGCGAGGTGCCTGCCCGCGCCAACCTCTCGACCCGTCATATAGCAAGAGCCACGGCGGCGTTCAAGCGGGCGGGCCACGGTATCGCGATCAGGGGAATACCGGCAACTGCCGCAGCGCCCCGCCGTAGTTTTCGTCATCGGTGCCGACATAGATGCGGGTGCCGCTTTCGGTGGCGCAGACCGTGACGCTTTCGGTCTTGAACCCATCCAGTGTCGCGATGCGCACAGGCTGCGTGTCGAGCGTTACTCCATCCGCGTCAACGGTGCCGATCTTCATCACCGCGCTGCGGTACGGGCCGTTGTCGGGATTGATCGCGCTGCCTTCGGGGTCGAAAGCGGCGACCGCGTAGATCCGGCCATCGGGCGCCACGTCGAGCCCGACCAGCGACCGGGAATAGAGCGGTTTGCCGTCGTCGCCGACCCAGTCTGCCGGCAGGGCAAAGGGCGCGGAGCCGGCGGCGGGGCCGATCCCGAACGGTTCCAGCGTCAATGGCGCCCAGTTCAGCGCGGTATCCTGCCTGCCCGAATTGCGCTCGGCCCAGAGGAACAGCCAACCGTCACCCGTTCTGGCGACGGCGCTCGCCTCGATGTTGTGGGCGTCGGTGATCTCGTCCCAACCGGTTTCGCCGATGATGGTCACATCGTCGCCGTCGGGATGCGCGAGGAAGATACGCCGGTACGGGCCATGGTCGTCGGCGCTCTCGGCCAGCAGAACAAAAGGGCTTCCGGGTATGCGGGCCGCGCTTTCGAGATCGGAGCTGGCGCCGCCGGGAAAATCGGGGAACAGCGGCTTCCACATCAACCCTTCGGGCGACCGCGGCGATTTGAGCAGGCTCACCCGCACACGGTCGGGTTCGTCCGGCATCTTGGCGTCATGCACCAGCAGGAAATTGTCGCCGAAAAGACAGGTCATGCCCGAAAGGTCGAGCAGCTTTTGCACCGGGGCAAAACCGTCCGCCGCGACAGGTGCCGCCATTGTGGCCACAGCCGCCGCTATCAGGAAATCGCGCATGTCTCTCTCGTTTTCCGTTTCCGGTGCTCAGACTAACGCGGATATTGCCCGTGCCAAAGCCGGTATCCGCCGGGCCGGGATGTGCGGGGTATTACAAGCCGGCTGCGGTCATTCAGAGCGGCACCGAAAGCAGGAGAAACCCGTCTGCGTCGAGGCCGGTGATTTCGACGCAGCGTCCGCCCAGATCGCCCATATGCGCGGTTGCGCCCGGGCCGGTGCGTGCCAGCACGCGGGTTCCCGGCATCGGTGCGAATCGCCAGGGCGGCGATGCGTCCTCGATGGGGTCGCGCGGCAGTTTGCGGCTGACATAGGTGCTCAGAGCGTCCCGAATGCCTTGAGGGGGCAGGTCGATCCGTGGGGCGCCGTTCAGCGCCCGGACATTGCCGCCGCCATTGGCGCGAAAGGAATTGAGCGCCACGACAAAGCGGTCGTCGGGCCTGACCGGCCGGCCGCCGCAGGTAACCTCGGCAATGCGTCCGGGACCATGGTTGCAAGGGGTGCCGTCAGGAGCAAACCGCGCCGGAGCGGACAGGTCGATCACGCAGGACAGGCCATGCAGCACGTCGAATCCGGTGCCGTTAAGGGACGGGTTGCGCAGGCGCGATCCGGTGCTGCCCGGTTCGATCCTGTTGAAATGGCTGGCAGACATTTCCAGCCAGTCGATCACCTGCGCGCCGCTCAGTTCGACCGCGCACAACTGGTTGGGATAGATCTGCAGCTGGTTCACATGGCGCCGCGTCAGGTTGCCGGCGGGAATATCGGTGTAGTTGCCCGGCCCGCTGCGGCCGCCGCACCGCCCCGGCGACGTGGCCGAGATCAGCGGCAGATCTGCCAACGGCGTTCCCGTCAGACAGGGGCGCAGGGCCGCTGCCTGTGCCGCCGCGACCAGTGCCAGCGCGCGGTCGGTGGCAAAGAACGTGAAATAGCTGTGCAATGCCGTGTCGCTGCGGCCGACATGCTGGCGCAACCGTGCCCGCGTGGCGCTATGATCGGCGCCCAACAGGGTCACCAGCCCGGGGTCTTCGGGCCGTTCGGCGGCCGGGCGCAAGGCGCAGCGCGATTCGGCCACCTGCCAGCGGCCCCCGGCGCGATGCAGGGTCAGGTCGATGACGCCGAGGTCGGACCCGTTAAAGCCGGGCATAACCACGGGTGTGCCATGCACCTTTCCGCTCTCGGCTTCTACGCCGGGCAGCCCGGCGTGGTCAGGCCCGGGAAGGCGCTGATGCGTGTGACCCGCGATGATCGCGTCGAACCCGCCAAGCTCTGCCAGTGCCAGTGTTGCATTTTCGCTGTCGGGCGCGCCATCCGCACCCGCCAGCCCGGAATGGGCCAGTGCGATCACCAGATCACACCTCTCGTCCCGCATCCGGGGCAGCCATGCGCGCGCGCTGGCGACAATCCCGTCGATTTCGATCTGGCCGTCCAACTGATGGGCTTCCCATTGCAGGGTTTGCGGCGGCAGGAAGGACAGCAGGCCGATCCGCAGCGGTGTCGGTTGGCCGTTCAGCCGCAGGTCCCGGTCGAGCAGTGCATAGGGTTGGATCGGCCCGACCGCGCCGTCACCGCTCAGGCGCAGGTTGGAACACAGGATCGGGCAGGGTGCATCCGCGACAATCCGGTTCAGCACCGCGATGCCGCGATAGAAATCGTGGTTGCCCAGCCCGGCGGCGTCATAGCGCAGATAGTCCAGCGCCCGCATCAGCGGATGCGGGCGGCCCGGTTCGTCGATTTCGTCCAGTGGCGTGCCCTGCAGCGCGTCGCCATTGTCGAGCAACAGCACCGACGCCCCCGCGCGCGTGGCCTCGGCGCGGGCCTCGGCGATTCGTGTGGCGATACGGGTCAGGCCCCGCGCCGGATCGGCCTGATCGGCGAGATAATCGTGCCCGGTCAGGTGCATGTGCAAATCAGTCGTCGCCAGCAGGCGCAGGTTTGTTCCTGCGGTCATTTGCGGCGGCTCCACGCAACGGTGGACAAAAAGGTCATCGTGAATTCCGGCATCAATCTTCTGTTTACCATGAAACGAATATTCGAGACTCGCGCAAGGGTTGAGTGAATGTGCTCCCGGCGCCGGGGCTTGCCCTTGGTCGCCGCCCGTGGCAGCGAAAGGGCGCAACGAGGAGGCGGCGGGCATGAAACTGGCCGAAACGGTGACATTCGGCGGCGCGGGGCTGGATCGCGCCGCGCATCTGCGCGGTGATGCGGCGGCACTGGCGCAGATGCAGGCGCGCGACGACGCCCGCGTGGTGCTGTTCTGGCGCGGCAAGCCGCTGGTCCGGGGCGAGGGCCGCGACAGGCTGGCGCTGCTGCCCTGCGATCACCCGGTGGTCGCGTCGCAGGAAACCGGCGATCGGGTGCTGTTGGGTCTGGCGTCCGGAGAGGCCCCGCGTTTTGCCTGCGATCTGTCGAACTGGGAGCCGGACGATCTGGACCGCACCGCGCTGGGGCAGTTCCTCGACCCGACCGAGCAACACCACCCGGCGCTGCCCGCCGATCATGTCTTTGCGGAGCTGCGTCGCCTGATGGTGCGATTGAGCCCGGCGGATGCCGAACTGGCCGCGACCGGCAAGGCCATTCTCGGCTGGCACCATACGCATGGGTTCTGCGCCCGCTGCGGTGCGCCCAGCGTATTGTCTCAGGCGGGCTGGCAGACGACCTGCACCCGTTGCGGCAGCCATCACTTCCCGCGCACCGACCCGGTGGTGATCATGCTGATCACCCATGGCAATTCGGTTCTGATGGGCCGGTCCCCCGGTTGGCCCGAAGGCATGTATTCGCTGCTGGCGGGGTTCGTCGAACCGGGCGAGACTCTGGAGGCCGCCGTGCGCCGCGAAGTATTCGAGGAGGCCGGCGTTGCAGTTGGGGCGGTGCGCTATCTGGCCAGCCAGCCGTGGCCGTTCCCGTCCTCGCTGATGATCGGCTGCGCGGGCGAGGCACAGAGCCGCGATCTGAACATCGATCCGCAGGAGATCGAGGACGCCCGCTGGATTGGCCGGGACGAGATGATGGTGGCCTTTGCGGGTGATCACCCGGTTCTGAAACCGGCACGAAGAGGCGCAATCGCGCATTTCCTGCTGCAGAACTGGCTTGCAGACCGGTTGGATTGACGCGAAATACACCTTTGACAGGGCAGAATCCGAACAGGACATGCAGTTTTCAAGCAAGGAAGATATCGAAGCGCCGATCGAGGCCGTCTTTGCCATGCTGGCAGAGGTCGAACGATATGAGCGCGCCGCCGTTCGGCGGGGTATCGACGTGCGTCGCGTGTCCAGCCCGGACGAGGTGGGCGCCGGCATGGAATGGGAGGCCCTGTTTTCGTTGCGGGGCAAGCCCCGGACGATGCAGGTGCGATTGAGCGAACATGAACCCAATTCCCGGCTGCGGTTCGATTCCGAATCGCACGGGCTGACCGGTTTTATGACACTCGAACTTCTTGAATTGTCTCCGCGTCGCAGCCGGATGGCGGTGGTGCTGAACCTGAAGCCCAACACGATCCCGGCGCGGCTGCTGATCCAGTCGCTGAAACTGGCCAAATCGAACCTGACCCGCCGGTTCAAGCTGCGGGTGGCCGATTATGCCCGTGGGCTGGAGGAACGGTACCGGGAAACGCTGTAACCCGGTGGGCCGCGAGCCCGGCCTTGCCGTAACGCGAAGGGCGCCGCAGGATTCCGTTATCGGCCGACCTGGGCAAGCCAGTCATCGACGACGCGATCGAGCGAGTGCCAGTCGGTATATTCCTTGTCCGCTTCGGGATCGGCGTCAGGGTCCCTGGCGAGCAGGATGCGGCGCATGACGAACCGGCGCAGGATGTCGTATTGCGACGGCCGGTAGGCACCCGCAACCTGTTCGGTCAGGCCCGGGCGCCAGCCGGTTGCATCGGTGAAATCGTCGAGAATGCGATCCAGCCCCCGCCAGTCTTCCGCCTCGTGGCCGGCGGCGGCCAAGGACACGGACAGAAAGAGCGTCGGCATATCGTTGAGCCGTCCCGACTGCGCGGCGGCGAAATCGCCCAACTCGCGTTGGTAATGGCCGATATGGACGGATCCCGCCACGATCACGCGTTCGAACCGGCGCAAATCGATGTCATCGGCCTCTGAAACCGGCAGCAACTCGACGGTTGCGCCGGAATCCGCGATGCGGTCCGCGATATATCGGGCGATCTTGCGCGTTTGCCCTTCGCTGCTGGCATAGACGATCAGAACTTTCATCGGTGGTGCCCCTGTTTCGCGATCAACCACGGGGTCGGATGACGCCACGATTCTCGATCCATGTGCCGAATCCGGTCCCGTATCCGCAAAGTGACACGACTATCGCGACAAATACGTTGATGCCGATCAATCCCGGGCGTGCCACGAGACCGCTCACACCTAAACGCCGCTGTTTTCCTGCGGCGCAGCGGCAGAGGCTGGGATCAGTGGTGTTCCGTGTTCGCCGGATAGACCCCGAGAATATCGAGCTTGGTGGTGAAGAACCGCAATTCGTCCATTGCCAGCGTTACGTGGCGGTCATCGGGGTGGCCTTCGATATCGGCGTAGAACTGGGTCGCGGTAAACGACCCGCCGACCATGTAGCTTTCCAGCTTGGTCATGTTCACGCCGTTGGTCGCAAACCCGCCCATCGCCTTGTAGAGCGCCGCCGGAATGTTGCGCACCTGAAAGACGAAACTGGTGATCATGCCATGGTCGCCGCGCCGGCTCAGGTCGGCTTCGCGCGACATGATCAGGAATCGCGTGGTATTGGTGGCGTTATCCTCGATATGCCGGGCCAGCACGTCGAGACCGTAGGTTTCGCCCGCCAGTTCACTGGCAAGAGCGGCGACTTTGGGGTCGGCGTCCTCGGCAACCTGCCGGGCCGAACCGGCGGTATCGGCGCCGGTGATGCGGTGAATCCCGTGTTCCTGCAGAAAACCCCGGCACTGGCCCAGCAGTACCGTGTGGCTCATCGCGTGGGTGATATCGCCAAGTTGCGCGCCAGGCAGCGCCAGCAGGTTGATATGCACCCGCACGAAGGCTTCGTCGATGATGTGCAGGCCCGAATTGGGCAGCAGTGTATGGATGTCGGCCACCCGCCCATAGGTCGAGTTCTCGACCGGCAACATCGCCAGATCGGCATTGCCGCTGCGGACCGCTTCGATCGCGTCCTCGAAGGTGCGGCAGGGCATCGGCTCCATCTGCGGGCGGGCCTTGCGGCAGGCCTCGTGGCTGTAGGCGCCGGGTTCGCCCTGGAACGCGATGCGGTTTGTCATGGGTCGGATTCCGTGCAACAGGTGTTTCTTTGGACTTCGGGGCGCTGTCTATACCTTGCCTAAGACAAGGGGAAGGCTTAGACACCGCGCAAACGGATCAACGGGACGAGCGACCAAATGGACACGATGACGACGACCAAGGTAGCCGCAGCTCTGTGTGGGGCACTGCTGGTGTTCCTGCTGGGCAAATGGGCGGCGGAGGGGATCTACCACACCGCGCTGCATGGTGAAGCGTCTTATGTGATCGACACCGGAGAGGCCGAGGGCGGCGACCACGGCGGCGAGGAAGAGGTCAGCTTCATGGACCTGCTGGCGCAGGCCGATGTCGACAAGGGTTCGAAGGTGTTCAAGAAGTGTTCCGCCTGCCACAAGCTGGAAAAGGGCGCCAACGGCACCGGGCCGTATCTCTACGGGGTGGTCGGCCGGCCGGTCGCTACGGCTGACGGCTTTGGCTATTCGGACGCGCTTGGCGGTCTGGGCGGCGAATGGACGCCGGAACATCTGGACGAATTCCTGACCAAACCGTCGGCCTATGCTTCTGGCACCACGATGAGCTTTGCCGGTCTGAACAAGATCACCGACCGCGCCAACCTGATCGCGTTCCTTAACACAAACAGCGACAGTCCGATGACCTTTGAAGCGGCGGC
>CAYGNB010000045.1:0-9549 GCA_964351135.1 uncultured Rhodobacterales bacterium
ATCCCCAACCTCGGCGCCATCGCGTCGCTCATCGCGGCGCGGTATTTCGGGATCTTCGTCATAGATACCCTCGTCGCCATCCTCGCCGCCATTCTGATGATCGTTGGCGCATTTCGCATCGGCAAACGCGCGATCGACGCGCTGATGGATCGCAAGGCGCCCGACGCGGTCGAAGCGGCCATCGCCCGCCTCGCGCGCGAACATCCCGGCGTACGGGATTTTCATGACCTCAGAACCCGGATGGCCGGCTCGCGGATCTTTGTCGTGCTGCATGTCGAACTGGACGGTGCCCAGCCCCTTCGCGACGCCCACGACATAGGCGCTGACCTGCGCAGACGCATCCTTGCCGCCTATCCGAATGCCGATGTGACGATACACAAGGATGTCTGGGAATCGGACGGTCATTCCCGTGAAGCCCGGTAAGAAAGGGATTTTGGGCAGCGTGACCATCATCCGAACACGCGGTAGTTCCTCGGATCGATTCCTTGTCCTTTTCTGCAGGTTTCCGTCGTATATCACGAGGCCGCTGCCCAGAGAGGATCATTGACTTGCGCCAGCCCTGCCCCCACCTTCTACATATGGTAGCTGCCAACAGGGACCGCACCCGATGACCGAGGAACTGATACTCGACCTGATTTCGGCCAATCTGCTCTATATCCTCGGGGCGATCCTGCTGATCATCGTCGTCGTCAAGGGCATCCGGATCGTGCCGCAATCGGAAAAGCATGTGGTGGAACGGTTCGGGCGACTGCATTCGGTGCTCAGCCCCGGGATCAACTTCATCGTGCCGTTGCTTGACGTGGTGGCACACCAGATCTCCATTCTGGAACGCCAGTTGCCCACCGCCAGCCAGGACGCGATCACCCGCGACAACGTGCTGGTGCAGGTGGATACCTCGGTGTTCTACCGGATCATCGAACCGGAAAAGACCGTCTACCGGATTCGCGACGTGGATGCCGCCATCGCCACCACGGTGGCCGGGATCGTGCGTGCCGAGATCGGCAAGATGGACCTCGACGATGTGCAGGCCAACCGGGCGCAGTTGATCGACACGATCAAGGCCAGCGTCGAGGATGCGGTCGATAACTGGGGCATCGAGGTAACGCGCGCCGAGATTCTCGACGTGAATCTCGATCAGGCGACCCGCGACGCGATGCTGCAGCAACTCAACGCCGAACGCGCCCGCCGCGCCCAGGTGACCGAGGCCGAAGGGCGCAAGCGCGCCGTCGAACTGGCCGCCGATGGCGAGCTCTACGCTGCCGAACAGACCGCCAAGGCGCGGCGCATTCAGGCCGAGGCCGAAGCCTATGCCACCGGCGTGGTCGCCCAGGCGATCAAGGACAACGGGCTGGAGGCCGCGCAATATCAGGTGGCGCTGAAGCAGGTCGAGGCGCTGAACGCGCTGGGGGCCGGTGACGGCAAGCAAACCGTGATCCTGCCCGCCAACGCGCTGGAAGCCTTTGGCGATGCGTTCCGGATGCTGAAAGGAGGCCGTGGATGAGCGAACCGATCTGGTCACTCTGGTGGGTCTGGGGGGCCGCCGCGCTAATCCTGGGCATACTCGAGGTGCTGGTGCCCGGCTTCGTGTTCCTCGGCTTTGCCATCGGCGCGCTGGCGGTGGCGCTGCTGCTGCTGAATACCGGGCTGACGCTTGGCCTGCCGGCATTGCTGCTGATTTTTGCCGTGCTGTCACTGGTGGCGTGGCTGGTCCTGCGCCGGATTTTTGCGCTGCCCAAGGGGCAGGTCAAACGGTTTCACGACGACATCAACGGGTGACCCCGGTCAGGATTTCCCGTCGTCCTTGTCGTCCTCGTCTTCTTCGTCCTTCTCTTCGCTCTCCGGCGCGGCGCGCTTCTGCCGGACCCAGCCCCACAAGCCACGAACGATCAGACTGATCGCAAGGCAGATCAGCAGCAGCAGCCCGACCCCTTCGGTCGTATCCGGCGAGGCGTAGGTGACCAGCGCCAGCCCCGCGATCAGGCCAATCGCGCCCCAGGCGCCGTAGGAAAACCAGTTCATCGCCGCCTAGCCTTTTCTGCCGCCGATAAAGCTGAGAACCTTGCCGCCCCAGCGATCGGCCCAACTGCCGATGACATCGGCCAGGCGCTCCTCGTGCCAGCCGTCGATCCAGAGATCCTGACGTGCCTCGACCTCGTCCCGCCACGCCTCGAACCTTTCGCGCGCATGGGCCGCGGTGACCACACCGGACAAATCCATCCGCAGGATCAGGGCGTCCTCGTCCCCCTTCATCCGGGTCGGGCTCCAGGCCAGGACGAATGGCCCTTCGTTGCGGTTCATCAGTTCGATGTCTTCCCGCTCCAGCGCGTTGCGCGCATCGCGCAGCGCCTGCAGAGACGCGGCCAGCCCATAACCATCCACCGCCCTGTCGCACGCGGCTTCGTCATGGTCTTCCATCGCCCGTATCGCTGACGGATCATGATCCATTGGCCAGACCGTTACCAGTTGCTGATCCAGCGGAATGTCGATCTCGCGTGGCAGCAGGATCGCGGCGACATAGCCCATGCAGATTGCCTTGAACCGATCGCGGTCTGCCGTCAACGGGCGGGACTTGAAGGCGATGATCGCATAGGCAGCGAAATGATCGGGCGGGAACATGCCCGGCCCGGCAAAAATGCGTGACGCCCGGCCGGCACCCGCGGCGTCGGGCGCGACGGGCGCCATGTTGCCGGCGCCGATCATACCGCCAATAGCGCCCCCCACCATACCGCCAATAGCGCCCCCCACAGTGGACGAACCGCCGCTGCTCCATCCGCGATCCGCACCGGAACCGATGCTCACATCTCTGGATTGTGACGGGCGCTGCCTCGGGGCGACCGCTGCCGGTGCCGAGGTGGCCGGCGATCTGGCGTCCGCCTCGGCCTGGTCCTCGTCCTCGTCGACCGCCATCTCGGCGGACACCGCCACGGCACAGCAAAGTGCAAAGGCAAATATGCAGGCGCCGCGCGCCCATTCACCGAATATATATTTCATCCCATCCTTACCCCCGCACATGGGAGTTTAACAAAATCGCGCCAACGCTTCAATTTCAAGGCGAAGCCACGACGGGCAATTCACCCGCGCCAATCGACAAGTTCCATATTTTAGCCGGGCGCCTGTCATAAACCGGCCCACGCGCACGAACGGCCCCGCGATGCTGCGCCGCACTGGACGCCCCGCCCTGCCTTTCCTATATAATCGCTCAGGAACAGAGCCGAGGCCCCGATGACCCACGCCCCCGAGCCGCTGGAAGGCGCGCCACTGATTGCACCGTCAAGCACTGACCATCCGCTCTATGAACAGGTGGTCGAAGCCTGCCGCACGGTCTATGACCCGGAAATTCCGGTCAACATCTACGAACTCGGGCTGGTCTACACCATCGACATCTCGCCCGAGAACGAGGTGCGGGTGGTGATGACCCTGACCGCACCGGGGTGTCCGGTCGCGGGCGAAATGCCGGGCTGGCTGGCCGACGCGATCGAACCGATCCCCGGCGTGAAGCAGGTGGATGTGGATCTGACCTGGGAACCGCCCTGGGGCATGGAGATGATGTCCGACGAGGCACGGCTCGAACTCGGGTTCATGTAGGGAAATCAGCATGTTCGGCATTCCAGGCAAACAGGCCGTGACATTGACGCCCCGCGCTGCGGCGCAGATCGTCAGGCTGATGGAACGCGACGGCCATTCCGGCCTGCGCATCGGTGTCAAGAAAGGCGGCTGCGCGGGCATGGAATACACCATGGACTATGTCACCGACATGGATCCCAATGACGAGGTGGTGGAACAGGACGGCGCCCGTGTGCTGATCGCGCCGATGGCGCAGATGTTCCTGTTCGGCACCGAGATCGACTATGAAACCGGGCTGCTGGAATCGGGGTTCCGGTTCAATAACCCCAATGTGGCCGAGGCCTGCGGCTGCGGCGAATCGATCAAGTTCAACGAACCGGCCGAAAAACCGTCCTGAGCGCACGGTTCAGCCAAGATTGCCCCTGTCCGGTGCCGATGCTACCAGTTCCCGAACGGTAAACGGGAGCGTGACATGCGGCGGAAACTGGCGGCAGGCAACTGGAAGATGAACGGCACCGGCGCGGCGCTGGCTGAACTCAAGGCGCTGGCGCGGACCATCGGTACCCCCGGCTGCGACGTGCTGATCTGCCCTCCTGCCACACTGCTGCACCGGGCGGCACAAACGGCACAGGGCTCGGCCATCGCCATCGGCGGGCAGGATTGCCACACCGCAAACAACGGCGCCCACACCGGAGATATCAGCGCGGCGATGCTGGCCGATGCAGGCGCGTCCCACGTGATCCTGGGTCATTCCGAACGCCGCGCCGATCACGGTGAGACCGACGCACAGGTGCGCATCAAGGCGCAGGCGGCCATCTCGGCCGGGCTGATCGCCATCGTCTGCGTCGGTGAAACACTGGCGCAACGCGACGCGGGCGACACGCTCGACGTGATCGGCACACAACTGGCCGGGTCGGTGCCCGATGCGGTCACCGGCGCCACGCTCGTCATCGCCTATGAACCGGTCTGGGCCATCGGAACCGGCAAGGTGCCGACGCTCGAACAGATCGGCGAGGTTCACGGGTTCATGCGGGCGCAGTTGACGGAGCGGTTCGGCATGCAGACCGGCGGGGCGGTGCGGCTGCTCTATGGCGGCTCGGTCAAACCTGCCAATGCCAGCGACATTTTCGCCGTGGGTGACGTCGACGGCGCACTGGTCGGCGGCGCGAGCCTCAAGGCCGCCGATTTCGCGCCCATCGTCGCGGCGCTGGCCGCCGCATAAGGGCTTGGAGCTCGAAACAGAATACCTGCCGTGATCTCTACGTCCTGGTCGCGATCAGTCAGATAGGCGATTCCGGCGGCGCCTTCCCGGTTGAGACCGCGACAGAGGTTCTGAACTGTCGGACAGCCCTGCCCGCAAAAAAGACGCCCCGTGATCGGGGCGCCTTTGCGTTGAGGGATGCCCACCCTAGTTGGTGATGATCTCCGGCCCCATGAAGGTGTTGGGCAGGACCGTGGACAGCCACGGGATGTAGGTCACCATGATCAGGAACACGAACAGCACCGCGAGGAACGGCAGCGCGGCGCGCACCACGCCCATCATCGGCATCCCCGCCACGCCGGAGGTGACAAAGAGGTTCAGACCGACCGGCGGGGTGATCATCCCGATTTCCATGTTCACGACCATGATAATGCCCAGATGGATCGGGTCGATCCCCAGCTCCATGGCAATGGGGAACACCAGCGGCGCCACGATCACCAGCAGGCCCGACGGCTCCATGAACTGCCCGCCGATCAGCAGGATCACGTTGACCACGATCAGGAACATCACCGGCCCGAACCCGGCCGACAACATCGCGCCCGCGATATGCTGCGGCACCTGTTCGTCGGTCAGCACATGTTTCAGGATCAGCGCGTTGGCGATCACGAACAACAGCGTGACGGTCAGTTTTCCGGCCTCGAACAACGTGTGTTTCGTATCGGCATGGAAAAATGCGGTCACCAGCGCCCAGGGTTTGCTGAGCAGACTGCCATTGTCATTCGCCAGCGGCCCCATGTCGCGATAGACGAAACTGGCGATGAGGAAGGCATAAACCGCCGCCACCGCCGCGGCCTCGGTCGGGGTGAAGATACCGCCATAGATGCCGCCCAGGATGATCACGATCAGGAACAGGCCCCAGCCCGCCTCGCGCGCCGAGGTGACAACCTCACCCCAGCCCTGCCAATCGCCCTTGGGCAGGTTCTTGACCTTGGCCATGACATAGATCGTGACCATCAGCATCAGCCCGGCCAGAAGCCCCGGAATGACACCGGCCAGGAACATCCGGCCCACCGACACCTCGACCGCCGCCGCATAGACCACCATGACGATGGAGGGCGGGATCAGGATGCCCAGCGTACCCGCGTTACAGATCACGCCTGCGGCAAAATCGCGGGAATATCCCACCTGCCGCATCCCGGCGATGACGATGGACCCGATGGCCACCACGGTGGCCGGGCTCGACCCCGACAGCGCGGCGAACAGCATACAGGCGAACACGCCGGCGATGGCCAGCCCACCCGGCAGATGCCCCACACAGGCGATGGAAAACCGGATGATCCGCCGCGCCACCCCACCCGTGGTCATGAAGCTCGACGCGAGAATGAAGAACGGGATCGCCAGCAGCGTGAAATGCCCCTCGAACGCCTCGAACAGCGTGCCCGCAACCGAGGCCAGCGAGCTGTCCGAATAGAGCAGCAGGAAAATGGTCGAACTCAGACCCAGCGCAACCGCGATCGGTACCCCGATCAGCAACAGGCCGATCACCATGCCAAAAAGAAGAACCACATCCATCAGTCATGCTCTCCCTGTTGAGCCCGGACTTCCTGCAGCTCGTCCTCGACCTCGTGGCTGGCAACGATCCGGTCGACCTCGCCGCGCCAGATCTGGACCGCCACCTGCGCGAACCGCAGCACCAGCAGCGCCATCGACACCGGCAACACCACATAGGGCACCACCTTGGGCAATTTTTCGTAGGCCTCGCCGTAGTTGATCGCGCCCTCGAGAAACCGCAGCACGCCCCACATCGGGATATCGTCGACCTCGTAAAAGCTCTGGCTGCGCGCGCCGGTATCGAACCCTGTGGGGAACCAGCGGCCCGAGGTCGGCGGCAGATCGGCGAACACGGCCCAGTAATCGTAGGCGCCTTTCAGCATCAGCAGCGAAAACAGCAGGCACATCCCCACGGAAATCAGCGCTAACATGCGGCGCGGACCGGGGGCGAGCATGTTCAGGATCGCGTCCACCCCCAGATGCGCATGTTTCTTTACCGCGTAAGATGCACCCAGCAGCACCAGCCAGGCGAACAGGAACACGGTCAGCTCCAGCGCCCAGAGAATGTTGGAATTGAACACGAACCGGGCCACGACATTGGCAAACGTGATCGCGGTCATCAGCCCGAGGATCACCGCGATCGCGGTTTCCTCGATCCTGTCGAACCATCCGGCCGTGGCGGTTGTCCCACCCGACATGGCGAATCCCCCGTTTTGAAGAAAAGGAAGAGGAGGCGGGCCGTTTCGTGGCCCGCCGGTGGCCGCGCCGCGTCGGCGGCACGGCCGTTGCCCGCGTTACATGCCGGCGTTGATCGCCTGAGCGGCGTCGATCTTGTCCTGGCCGACATCGCCGGCGAACTTGTCCCAGACCGGTTTCATCGTATCGACCCAGGCCTGACGCTGATCCGCGTCCAGTTCGCGGATCGTGCCGCCCGCGTCGAGAATTGCCTGGCGCGCCGCCTGGTTCACCGAATGCGATTCCTTGTTCCGCGCGTCGCTGACCTCGGCAAGAATGGTCAGGAACTGGTCACGCACATCGGCATCGAGACTGTCGAGCCAGTCCACGCTGGTCACCACCAGATAGTCGATGATGCCGTGGTTGGTTTCGGTGGTGCCGTCCTGCACCTCGAAGAACTTCTTGCCGTAGATGTTCGACCAGGTGTTTTCCTGCCCGTCCACCACGCCCTGCTGCAGCGCGCCGTAGACCTCTGAGAACGCCATTTTCTGAGGGCTGCCACCGATGGCTTCCATCTGTGCCACCAGCACGTCGGACGACTGCACGCGGAACTTCAGCCCATTGGCATCGGACGGCGCGATCAGCGGCTTGTTGGCCGACATCTGCTTCATGCCGTTATGCCAGAACGCCAGCCCCTGCAGTCCCCGGCGCTGCATGCTGTCCTTCATCGCCTGCCCGGCATCCGACGCCTGGAACGCATCCACGGCCTCGATATTCTTGAACATGAAGGGCAGGTCGAACAGGCGGAACTGCTTGGTGAATTTCTCGAACTTGGACAGCGACGGCGCGGCCAGTTGCACGTCACCCTGCAACATCGCCTCGAGCACCTTGTCGTCGTTGTAGAGCGTCGAGTTCGGATAGACCTCGATGCACATCTTGCCGTTCATCTCTTCGTTGACGCGGCTTTCCAGCAGCGCGGCGGCAATGCCCTTGGGGTGTTTGTCGGTGTTGGTCACATGCGCGAACTTGACGACAATCTCGCCATCGTCGCAGGCGGCGAAACCGGCCGAAGCGGTAACGGAAAGCGCCAGCGCGGTGGCGGCAGTGGTCAGAAATTTCATGGTTCTCTCCCTAGGTAACCGATCTTGTGCGAGCTCCCTCAAGCCCGGTGGCGCCGATGTCCGACGCGGTGGCGGCAGTGAACCGAATCACCCGCCGCCACTCAACGGTCAGCTTGTCGCAACGCGGCCTGAATGATTTTACGTTGTTTATCAGAACCCTACATCTGATTTTCGCAGAGCCGCGTAGCGCCGCACCTGACGCCCGTGCGAATTATCGCACACCGGACCGCAGGTTTGTGCGGAAAATCGCACAGTTTCAGCGCCGGAACGAATCGGGCCGAATCCCGTGCTTTGCCAGCTTGTCGTAAAAGGTCTTGCGCGGCAGCTTCAGCGCCTTGGCCGCTTCGGCGGCACGGCCATTGTATCGGCCCAGCGCCGCGGCGAGCAAAGACCGCTCCACCCGCGCCATCTGTTCGGCCAGCCCCAGCTCGGCCGCCTGTGTCGCCTCTTCGGGCATGCCCAGAACGAACCGCATCGCCGCCGACATCAATGATCGTGCGTTACCGGGCCAATCCTGTGCCATCAGCACCGCGAGATACTCCGGCGTGACCTCGGGCGGGGTCAACCCGGCCTGTTCGCTGGCCTGCGCCACGTAGTGGCGGAACATCACCGGGATATCCTCGGGCCGTTCGGCCAGTGACGGGATGCGCACCTCCATCCCGTGCAGCCGATAGTAGAGATCGGCATTGATCGCGGCGGCATCCAGATCGGCGGTGGATCCGGCCATCACCCGCGCCGCCGTGCCGGATTCGAGCAGCCCGACAAGGGCGAACTGGGTGTCGGCAGGCATTCGGGTGATTTCATCCAGATAGAGTGTGCCGTCCCCCGCCAGCTGCAGCGCGTCGTCCAGCGTCGCCCGGTCGAGTCCATCGGCGGCGCGCTTTTCAAACGGCTCGCGCGCGCGTGGCGAACACAGGTGGATCACCTCGGCCACCTTGGACACGCCGCTGCCCGGCGGACCGGAGATCAGCACCTCGGCCTCGGTCCGCGCCAGCAGCCGCACCCGCGCCCGGATCGCTTCGGCCCGGTCGGACGTGCCAAAGATCAGCCGCGCCGCGGGATCGCCCGCTTCGGCGCGCGCATGTTCCGCCCGCGCCGATAACACCGATCGCCGCGCCTGCAACGCGCGGCTCAGCACCGCCAGCAGATCGGCCGGCGCGCAGGGCTTTTCCAGAAAGTCAAACGCCCCTTGATCCATTGCCGAAACCGCCATGGGTATGTCCCCTTCGCCGGTCAGCAGCACCACCGGCAGGTCGGCGTCGATCTCGCGGGCATAGGACAGCAGGTGAAAGCCGTCACGTCCGGGCATCCGCATATCCGACAGGATCACACCTTCGAAATCGCGGGTGATATGATCCTTGGCCGCCACGAAACTGCCCGCTGGGATCGGGCGCAGATCGGCCAGTTCCAGCGTCTGCACCAGCGCCTCGCGCACGG
>CAYGNB010000045.1:9649-13516 GCA_964351135.1 uncultured Rhodobacterales bacterium
GGGATCGGGCGCAGATCGGCCAGTTCCAGCGTCTGCACCAGCGCCTCGCGCACGGCTGCGTCATCGTCGACCAGCAGAACCGGCGGTGTGCTCATGCGGCTTCCTCCTCGACCCACGGCTCCAGCCGCACCGTGAACTCGGCCCCACCACCCGGCGCATTGCCACCGCGGATTTCACCGCCAAAGCTCTGGATGATTCCGTAGGAAATCGACAGGCCCAGCCCCATGCCCTCGGACGCGCCGACCTCTTTCGTGGTATAGAAGGGTTCGAATACCTTGTCGGGCGCGGCCAAGCCCGGCCCGTGGTCCCGAAAGCTCACGGCGGGAACAGGCGCGGCGGCGATCGAGATGTCCAGCCGCCGCTGCCGGGCGCCGGCCATGGCATCGGCCGCGTTGGCGATCAGGTTGACAAAGACCTGGCCCAGCCGCACCTCGCCGCCGCGCACCCAGATCGGCGCAAGGGGCCGCTCAAACCGCAGTTCGATACCGTCCCGCCGCAGCCGTGCGCCCGTCAGTTCGATGGCGCTGTCCACCACCGCCACCACATCGACCCGGCCCGCCGGTTCGCTTTCCTGCCTGGAAAAGGCGCGCAGGTTGCGGATGATCCGCCCCATGCGCCGGGCCATGTCGGAAATGCGCGACAGGTTCTCCGCCGCCTTGTCGCTGCGTCCGCGCTCCATGTAGAGCGCGCCGTTTTCGGCAAAGGACCGGATCGCCATCAGCGGCTGGTTCAACTCGTGACTGATACCGGCGCTCATCTGCCCGAGGGCCGACAACTTGCCCGCCTGCACCAGATCGTCCTGCGCGCGTTTCAGCGCGGCCTCGGCCTCTTCGCGTTCGGCCACCTCGCGGCGCAGCGCGGTATTGGCCGCGCTCAGTGCGCTGGTGCGCCGGGCCACGCGGCGTTCCAGCTCGACATTGGCCTCGGCCAGCGCGCGGCGGCGCTCGGTGGCCAGGAACAGCAACGCCCCGAACGCCAGGCAGATCGCCGCAACCGCCGCCGCCTGCAGCCCCGCCAGCCGCCTGGCCGGCGCGGTATCCACCAGCGCCTCGCCACGCAGGCCGATCACCGGCAGATCGCGCGCCAGATGCAGGGCGCGACGCGGAACGTACGGCCCCCAGTCGAGACGCCATATTTCGTGCGGACCGGTCTGCCCGGCGGAAAAGGACGGCGCGGGTCCATCAAGCGGGGCAAGGCCCACCCCGTCCCCGCGCCGGGTCCAGAACAGCAATTCGGAACGGTTGGTCAGGAACACCTCACCCGCGTCATCGGTGAAAAACACGGCCGGCCGGTCGCCGCGCCAGTCGGTTTCGATCTGCTCCACATCCGACACCACGACCAGTGTCCCGCGCACCTTGCCGGTTTCGGCAAAGACCGGCGCGGCATGGGTATAGATCCGGCGGTTGTCACCCTCGCGAAACCAGTGATCGCTGCCCAGCGCCCCCTGCATCGCCCGGCGCAATGCCGGATCGCCCCCGACTTTGCCGTTGGTGCCCCCGGTGGACGATACGATCACCCGGCCCGCACCATCCGCAAAGAAGATGTCGAGCGCGCCGGTCTTGTCGGCCACACCCAGCAGAAGCGCCTGCGCCTCTGCCCGTTCCCCGGCGGTCTGCAGCCGGGACAGGGCCGGATGATCCGCCATCAGCACCGCCAGTTCGCGATAGACCTGCAATTGCGCGCTCAACCGGTCGCTGGCCAACGCCAGATCCGAGATGCCGCGACTCGACAACTGGCCCAGCGCCTGAAGATACCCGTACCGCCAGACCACGGCGGACAGGGCCGCGACCGCCAGCAGAAACACCGGCACGATCATATGGCGATGCAAACGGGGTTGGCTCATCCCGGCCAGCCTAGCAAAGCAGGGCTTGCCCTGACCAGTGGGAACGGATCCCGCGACTCACGTACCTCTCGCCAAACGCCGCGACACCGGCCGTACCGCATCGCGTCACCCTCCCGCAGAGCAAAAGCGCGCGGTAGCGCACAATTTGGTTACGCCTCCAGCGGCAACGCGCTGGTGGACTTGATCTCTTCCATCGACAGCAGGGCAGTCACGTTATAGACGCGCACCTCGGAAATCAGCGCCTGGTAAAACGCGTCATAGGCGCGGGCGTTCTTCACCCGCACCTTGAGGATATAGTCGATATCCCCCGCCAGCCGGTGCGCCTCCTGTACCTCGGGGCGTTCCTTCAGCGCCCGCAGAAACGCCGCCTGCCATTCGGCCTCATGTTCCGATGTACGGATCAGCACAAAGAAACAGGCCTCGAACCCCAGCGCCTCGGCATCCAGTTCCACCGTATGCCGGCCGATCACGCCGGCCTCGCGCATCTTGCGAATCCGGTTCCACACCGGGGTCTTCGACGACCCCACCTGCCGCGCGATTTCATCGAGCGACTGGCTGGCATCCCGCTGCAATTCGATCAGGATTTTCCGGTCGGTTGCATCTATCCGCACTGACATTCGCGATCACCTCATGTTTCCGGTACAAATCCGGGCCAGCCGACCCCAATCAGGACAAATGTCCTTATTTCTGATCATATCTGGCGCGTAAAGGGGAAAATTTCCTATATCTTGAGGTGTCGCAGCCAACCGGAACACCGACCGATGCCAAGCCACCGCCAAACGCCCCCCAGCCCGCACCCTGTCGCTTTTGTCGGCGCCGGTCCCGGCGACCCCGGCCTGCTGACGCTGAACGCCCTGCGCGCACTGCAACAGGCGGACGTGGTCCTGCATGACCGGCTCGCCAGCCGCGCGGTGCTCGCACTGACCAACCCCGACGCGCAGCTGATCGAAACCGGCAAGACCGGGTTCGGACCCTCGACCCCGCAAGGCGATATCAACACACTGATTGTCGATCTTGCCCGCCGTGGCGCGCGGGTGGTGCGCCTGAAATCCGGTGACCCGGCGGTCTTTGGTCGCCTCGACGAAGAGATCGAGGCCTGCGATGCGGCCCGGCTGCCCTGGACCGTCGTGCCCGGCATCACCGCCGCCTCGGCAGCGGCAGCGGCCATCGGGCAAAGCCTGACCAAACGCGGTCGCAACAGCGCCCTGCGTCTGCTGACGGGCCACGATGTGAACGGCTTTGCCGAACAGGACTGGGCCGCGTTGGCCCGCCCCGGCACGGTGGCCGCAATCTACATGGGCAAGAAAACCGCACGGTTCCTGCAAGGCAGGCTGCTGATGCACGGGGCAGACCCGGCGACGCCGGCCACGCTCGTGGAAAACGCCTCGCGCCCCGACCAACGCGTCGTCGCCACCACGCTTGCAACCCTGCCCGCCGATCTCGACGCCGCCGCGCTCGACGGCCCCGCCATCACCTTTCTGGGCCTCGCACCGCGCGCTGCGGTCGCCGCCATTCCCGAACTGCAAAAGGAACGCGCCTGATGTCCCGCCCGTTCACCCCCAAGGTCGTCACCGCAAACGCGCTAATCGAAGGCGACGTGATCTATCTGACCGCCGACGACACCTGGTCGCGCGACCTGTCCAAGGCCGAAATCATCACCGATGAGGCCCACGCGCAGCTGCGCCTGCTGCATGCCGAACGACAGGCAAACAAGCTCGTCGGTGCCTATCTGGCCGATGTCGCCCCCGGCACGAGCGGCCCCCAGCCGACCCATTTCCGCGAGGATTTCCGCCGCAAGGGTCCCTCCAACTATCCCCACGGCAAACAGGAGGCCGTCTGAGATGTATCGCTACTCCGAATTCGACCGTGACTTTCTGGCCGAACGCAACCGCCAGTTCCGCGCCCAGGTCGCCCGCCGCATCGACGGATCGCTGACCGAGGACGAGTTCAAGCCGCTGCGGCTGATGAACGGCCTCTACCTGCAGCTCCATGCCTATATGCTGCGGGTGGCGATCCCCTACGGC
>CAYGNB010000046.1:0-13360 GCA_964351135.1 uncultured Rhodobacterales bacterium
GCCATTGAGGGTGATCTGGCCCTTGCCCGTCAGATCGCCCGACAGCATCTTCAGCAGTGTTGTCTTGCCTGCCCCCGACGGGCCGACAATGGCGGTGACCTCACCGGGCCGGGCGGTGAAATCGACGCCGTGGAGCACTGTCTTGCCACGGTGTTCATAGGTGACCGAACCTGCGCTCAGCATCGGGTCACAGATCCACGATGCCGCGCTGGCGCAGCAGGATGAACAGGAAGAACGGCCCGCCGATGACGGCGGTGACGATTCCGATCGGCAGTTCGGCGGGCGCGATGACCGTGCGGCTGAACAGATCCGCCAGCAGCAGCAGGGCCGCACCCAGAAGCGCGGCGTTTGGCAGCAGCATCCGGTGGTCGGGACCCGAGATCAGGCGGATCAGGTGCGGCACCACGATGCCAATGAACCCGATCCCGCCGCTGACGGCGACGGCGGCGCCAGTGGCGGCGGCGACAACCAGGACGGCGGCCTGTTTCAGCCGTTGCACCGGGATACCCATATGTCCGGCTGCCGCTTCTCCGAGCGACAGGCCATTCAGCCCATGCCCCAGCAGCGGCGCGGCAAGGAGCGGCAGCAGGATCATCGGCGCGGCAAATGAAAGCCTGCTCCAGGTGGCGCCGGCGAGCGATCCGAGGTTCCAGAAGGTGAAGTCGCGCAGTTGCGCGTCGTCGGCCATGTAGACCAGCAGGCCGGTGAGCGCCATTGCCAGCGCGGTCAGCGCGATGCCCGCCAGCAGCATCGTGGCGACCGAGGTGCGCCCCTGCCGCGTTGCGATGCGGAACAGCAGCAGCGTGGCACCCCATGCGCCGGCAAAGGCCGCCGCCGGGACCAGCCAGACCCCCAGCAGCGCCGCAACGGGCAGGGCACCGCCCAGCACGATGGCACAGACCGCGCCCAGACTGGCGCCTGCACTGACCCCGACGATACCGGGGTCGGCCAGCGGATTGCGGAACAGCCCCTGCAGCACAGCCCCCGAAACGGCGAGCGCTGCACCGACGAGTATGCCCAGCAGCACACGCGGCAGGCGGATATCCCACAAAACCACCCGGTCGCGCATGGCCACCTCGTTTCCGGTGGCAATCGTCATCAGCGCGTCGCGCAGCGAGGTTCCGGTCGCGCCCACCGACAGCCCGACCAGCGCCACCGTCACCAGTAACACCAGCAGGACCACCATCAGCAATCGCGCCCGGTGGCTGCGGTCGCCCGGAACGGCGGGACAGTCAGATGCGGCGAGATCGGCCACCGGTCAGCTTCCGATCCGGTCCAGTTTCTCGGACAGTTCGGTGATCGCCTGCCCGGTGCGCACCGAAAAGCCCAGCAACAGCATTCCGTCCATGCGCAGGATCGCACCGGACCGCGCCGCGGGGGTCGCCGCGATGGCGGGAATGGCGAGCAGATCCTCGTCGGCGATATGGCGCGTGCCGCTGGCATCCATCATCAGGATGACATCGGGCGCGGCGGTCAGGATCGCTTCGTCGGTCAGCAGCTTGTAGCCTGTGAAACCCTCCACGGCGTTTTCCGCACCAGTCAGGGTCAGAATACCGTCCGCCGCGGTGTCTTCGCCACCTGCCAGAACGCGCCCGCCCTGAAGGGCCAGAACAAACAGCACCTTCCTGCCGCTCAGATCGGTTTCGGCCACGGCGGTGTCGATGGCGGTGGCGACCTCACCGGCCAGAGCCGCGCCATCTTCGGGCACGCCGAGCGCATCGGCCACGGTCGTGATCTTGGCCAGCACCGCGTCGCGGTCGAACCCCATCGGCACGGTCACGACCGGTATCTGGGTCTCGTCCAGCAACTCGAGCACCTCAGGCGGGCCTGCGCCGTCCTCGGCCAGAATCAGATCCGGATTGACCGACAACACGCCTTCGGCGGACAGGCGGCGGACATAGCCGACATCGGGCAGGGCAAGTGCCTCGGGCGGGTGGTTCGACGTCGTGTCGCGAGCCACCAGACGGTCCTGCTGACCGAGCGCATAAACGATTTCCGTGACCGAACCGCCAACCGACACGATCCGCTGCGCAGGATCGGCGGGCAGGGGGGCGGCCGCCGTCAGCACGGCAACCGCTGCAGCGGCGATCCGGGCCAGACCGTGGCGATGGGTCATACGGGTTCCTCCTGCGCCAGCCCGTCGAGCGCCAAAACGGTTTCGTTCCAGCGCACCGCCGCGTCCGGATCGGCCAGAACGCCGAAGAACTGCACGATCAGCATGCCGTCCTTGTCGAAGGCTTCGACCGATATCGCATCGCCGCGGCGGGTTGCCTTGGTCACCTGCCAGACCTCGGCGATGTGATCCGTGCGCAGGTGAAGGTTGAACCCCGGATCCAGCACGTTGAGCCACGGACCCATCGGTTTGAGCGTCTTGATCGGGCCGGTGTGGATCTCGATGCATCCCATGTTGCCCACAAACGCCATGATCGGCAGGGCGGTTTGCGCCGCTTGTTCCAGCAGGGTTGCGACCGCCGTTGTCGACAAAGGCCGGACATAGGGCGCGCCCGCGATCCGGTAGGCGCCCAGCCGGTTCATCTTGAGCTTGCGCACCATCTGGAGGAACTGGTGCGTATCGGTGATCTTGTCCCATTCGGCGCGCAGCCGGTCGGCCTTGTCAGGGTCTGCCCTGGCCTGTTCGACCGGCTGCCGGTCCGTGACAGACAGGGTGTCGGCGCCGTCACCCACGGCAAGCTCCTCGATCAGGCCGCCCCATTCCTCGACCACCGAACCGTCGCGCAGAAACACCTTGTGAACCGCGTCACCGGCGGCATCGAAGAACTGCAGCGACTGACGGACACTGCCGTCCTTGAGCGGCTTTTCCACGGCGAAGCCGTGAACGAAATGGCGGGGAAACAGCCGCAGGTCGATTTCGCCGTTCACGATCAGCGCGGCGTGGGACCCGCCCCGGTAATCGTCATAGACGCCGACCTTTTCAATGACGCAGCTTTCATTGCGCGTCAGCGCCATCACTTCGCCAAGACGGTTGATCGCGGGCATCACCCGGTCGAGATCGGCCGAAATCGGGGTGACGCCCTGGCCGATATGGGCCGCGAGAAGCTGACCTTCGGAGATGCCGATCTTGTCGGCCAGATCGCGCTCGCGCAGATCGGGATGGGCAGTTCGGGCGGCGCGGATGTCGGCGGGGGGCAATAAATCCTTGTTTTCCAAGGGACTCTCCTTCTTCTTGACGGCAGGATACATGGGCGCAACTCTGTGGTGCGACCCGGCTCCTGCGGCCTGATCTCGGAATTGCAATTACCGACAAAAATACTCAGCTTCAAGATGTCTTTCCGCTTCGAGGTTGTTTTGCTCGGGGCCGCGATGGGATTCCGTAGGTGCCGTGCGTGCGTCGAGCCACACCGTTCTGCCAACGCAAACCGTGTCGTTTCTGCACGCTTTCCAGTAAATGCGCAGGGATCCCCTAAAACCTAGTAGATTAATCGGATATGAGGTAAGGATACCCCGCCAAGATTCCGGGCACGTGTATGTCGCCGGTATCTCAGCCGTTTTAACCCAGCTTTTCGCCAGGTTCCGAATATGTCCTTCGCCGTCGGGCGCGGGGCGTGACTACGACAGGGCTGCAACGCCCCAACTGGGATAGGAAGAAAAATGAACTCCCGAACAACCATCCTGGGGCCGGCGTCGGCGGCCCTGCTGCATGCCGTACTGGGCGCGTCACCGCTGGCCGCGCAGGACAGCGACAACTCGATCGTTCCGTTGAACGAAATTAACGTGACCGGCTCGGGCCTGCCGACCGAGGTTTTGAACAGCCCGTCGTCGGTGACCGTGGTCAACGAAGAGGAAATCAGCCGCATTCCGCCCAGTTCGGTGGCGCAGCTGCTGCGCGATGTGCCCGGCGTCCGCGTGACCGAATCCGGCATCGAACGCCTGCGAATCCGGGGCGAAAGCTCGCAGCGCGTCGCCATCATGATCGACGGTCAGCGGATTTCCGATCACACCACCTATGGCACGCCGATCCTGATTTCGCCGACCGAGATCGAGCGGATCGAGGTCGTGCGCGGTCCGTCGTCCGTGGTATCGGGCAACAGGGCCATCGGCGGCGTGGTGAACATCATCACCAAACGCGGCGCCGACAAACCGGTCGAGGTCACGGCCAGCGCCGGCTATCTTGGCGCCAATGACGGCTATCGCGCCGCCGCCAGCATCGCCGGATCGGTCGAGAATTTCGACTACCGTCTGTCCTATTCGCAATCGGATCTCGGCGACCGGGAAACCCCGAACGGGCCGCTGGTGCCGTCGGGCAGCGAAGACCGGGACATCAATGCCTTTCTCGGCTATCGCTTTGGCAACCACTACATCGGGGCGCGGGCGCAGGACTACGATCTGTCCGCCGATGTCTATACCGGCGACCCGGCCTTCGATA
The DNA here is from genome assembly GCA_964351135.1 of uncultured Rhodobacterales bacterium. GTDB lineage: Bacteria > Pseudomonadota > Alphaproteobacteria > Rhodobacterales > Rhodobacteraceae > Pukyongiella. The sequence continues at coordinate 4,385 of CAYGNB010000046.1, forward strand.
TCTCGCTGCCGAAACGCGATCTGCGCAAATACAGCCTGTTCTACGAAGGCGAGAACCTGACGCCCTGGATGTCGCTGCTGAAGCTCGACGCCTATACGCAGACCGTCGATCGGCAATTCCGCAACGACATCACCTTTCCGGCCGGGCCGTTCAACATGAACGTGCTGTCCACGTCGGATGACGAACAGACGACGCGCGGGTTCAAGGCGGTGGCAAATCTCGAATTCGCCGCCGGTCACCGCACGGTGGTCGGTCTGGAATACGAAGACGACAATCTGGAAACCCTGAAAAGCACGACCACCTCGATGATGCCCGCCTTTGGCCCGCCGACCGTGACGTCGAGTTTTGCGGATGCCACCATCGAGACCAGCAGCCTCTTTGCTCAGCACGAAGCGACATTCGGGCGGCTCACCGGGACCGTGGGCGTCCGGTATTACAACGTTTCGAGCAACCTCGGCAGCTACAGCGAAAACGGGGTCGCCCAACCGGGGCAGAGCAACAGCGACGACCGCTGGCTGGGATCGGCGGGGCTGGTCTATCAGCTTTCCGAAGGCGCGGTGCTGCGCGCGAATATCTCGCAGGGCTATACCTACCCGTCGCTCAGCGAACTGTACCTGACCTCAACCGGTGGCGGCGGTACGCTGATCGGCAACCCGAACCTGAAACCGGAAACGGCGACCAACTACGAATTGGGCGCACGGATCGACCGCGGCAACATCGTTCTAGATGCGGCGCTGTTCTACACCCGGTCCAAGGATTACATCGCGGCCATCGGCACCGGCGTTCCGCGCCAATCCATCTATCAGAACGTCAACAGTGTCGACAGCTGGGGGATGGAATTGGCTGCCGAGTTCGACCCTGGCTGGCAGAACGGCATCCGCCCCTACCTGTCCGTGGCCAATGTGAACCGGGAATTCACCTATGCCAACGGGTTCACGACCCGCGACAGCGGCACGCCGGACTGGACCGGGGTTGCGGGTCTGCGCGCCGACTGGACCGCTGGTGGCGTCGGTGGCTCCTGGGATCTGTTCGTGCGCTCGGAAAGCCGGGCAACCGAGCGGGATGAGACCGGCGCCGTGGTCGAGGAGACCGGCGGTTGGGGCACGCTGAACCTGCGCGGCAGCGTGGATCTGACCGAATATGCCGATCTGACATTCGAACTGGGCAACCTGTTCGACAAATCCTATCGGCCGATCGACCAGATCGAAGGTCCGGGCCGGTATCTGAGCGTGTTTCTGACCACGCGGTTCTGATCTTCCCGGTCACACCGGAATGTGTGGCCGGAACAGCAATATCCTGACCGCGCGCGCCCGTTTGGCGCGCGCGGTTCGAGTCCGGGGTTTGCCCCAGCGCGATGCAGGCTCCGGGTTCGCTTGCCAATTCCTGTAATTCAGGCGGCGGCAGAACCCGCGGGCTATCGCCGTCCAATTAGTTGACAAATTTTCTTTGGATTAATATCAGCCCTCTGACGGACAAGAGCCAGCCAGAGCAAAAGCCAACTCGGACCTGACTGACATGAACGATAATTTCCGAGGGGCTTATGTGGAAATCTGCAACGGGATACCTGTTGGCATCCGTCGCCGTCATCGCGGCAAATCCGGCACTTGCTGAAGACGAATCGATCCTGGATCCGATCAACGTCGAAGTCGAAAAAGAAAATCCCGGCGATCTGGAGATCAGCGAACAGCAGCTCGAAGAGCTGCAGCCGTCCACGCTGGGTCAGGTGTTCGATGGCCAGACTGCGGTCACGGGCGCCAACGCGCTGCCGTCGGCACAGAAGGTATTTGTGCATGGCATCGAGGAAAGCCAGCTGAACGTAACCATCGACGGGGCGCGGACGAACAAGGGGTCGTTCCACCATGCGGGCAATGTGCTGATCGACCCGTTCCTGCTGCGATCGGTCACGGTGTCGCCCGGCGTGGCAACCGCCGACGCGGGGCCACAGGCGCTGGCCGGGGCGATTCGCTATGAAACGCTGGATGCGCGCGACCTTCTGGCCGCCGGTCAGAATTTCGGGGCGCGGTTCCGCCTGAACTATGCCGATAATGGCGACACCTTCTATGGCAGCAGCACCTTTTACGGGCGCAGCGGCGGGTTCGAGTACTTGTTGAGCTATTCGGGCGCGCAGGGCGACGACTACGAGGACGGCGATGGCGATATCGTGCAGGGCAGCGCGGCGGCGCTCGATTCCTATGTCGCCAAGGCGGCCTATACCACGGCAACAGGCAAACGTTTCGAGTTCTCGGCCGATTACACGGTGGACGAAGGCCCGCGCCAGACCCGCCCCAATTTCGGCGGCGTCATCGGAATGCCCACGGTGCTGGATACGGTCAAGGTTGACCGCACCGGGTACATTCTGTCCTATGTTGACGAAAGCCCCGAGGGCTGGTTGGCCCCCGAGGTCACGCTGGCCTGGGGCGAACAGGGGTTCGAGAATTTCGAACGCTCGGGCACCACGACGACCTTCAACGGCAAGTTCCAGAACCGATTCCTGCTGGGCAACGGCACCCTGATCGCCGGGGTGGATTTCTTTGACGACAAGGCCGAAGGCGGCGATTTCGGCAATCAGTTCGCCGAGAAGCTGCGCAATGTCGGCCTGTTTGCCCAGGCCGAACAGTCGCTGACCGACGCGCTGACAATCTCCTATGGCGGTCGTTACGACTACCAGTGGTTTACCGGCTCGGATGGCTCGAAATTCGACGCGGGCGGGCTCAGCGGCAACGTGACGCTGGATTACGCGCTGACCAACGGACTGACGCTGACGGCAGGCCTGTCCAGCGTGTTCGGCGGCTATGCGCTGGGTGAGGCGGCCGTAATCAATGCGCGCGGAACCACCTGGACCTATGCCGGAATGGACACCTCGCGGTCGAACAACGCCCGCGTGGGCATGAGCTATACCTCGGGCGGTTTCGATGCCGGTGCGGCGCTGTTCTATACCGAAATTGACGGCGCGCAGGTCGTGAACAGCTTTGACCGCAGCGTGGCGGCGGATATCGAATCCAAGGGCGTCGATGCCACCATCGGCTATACCTACGGCAAGGGTGCGATCCGGCTGAACTATACCTATGCCGACGTGACCCAGGACGGCGGCACGCCGGGCACCACGAACGACTATCTCAGCACGCCGGTCGGTCACCTGTTCGGGCTTCAGGCCGTGCATCAGCTCAGCGACGAGTGGCGCGTGGGCGGCACTGCGGAGATCGCGCTGGACAATGACGAAACCGTCGGGGTCATCGGCGGGCGCGGCACCACGATGTACGAACTGCCGGGCTATGAGGCGGTCAATCTGTTTGCCGTTTACGAACCGAAGTCGGTGGGCAACCTGTCGATCCGTGGCGAAATCCGCAACCTGTTCGACCAGACCTACATGAAGCGGACCGCAAACGGGGCGGGGCAGGACGATCTGATTGTCCCGCTCTACGAACCGGGGCGGACTTTTGTACTGAGTGCAACTTTCCTCTTCTGAACCTTTGGGTGGCCCGGTCCCGTGCCGGGTCACCCAACGACAACAGTCGGAGCCTGACATGACGCAGCCAACCATGTTCCGCCACGTCCTGATCGGTTGGAGCACAGCCGTGACACTGGCGGTGTTCGCAGGACCGTCGCTGGGGCAGCAGGCCACGGCGCCGACGCCGGAGGCCCAGGCGGCCCCCGCTGCCCCCGCGCTGCCAGATGCCGAGGCGGCGGGTGACGCCGACACAATTACAGTACCCGCGCCGGAAACCGTGCCGGTCGATGCGGAACCGCAATCTGCGGATGCGACCAGCGGGGACGCATCGCCGCCAGAGACATCGTTGACAGAACCGTATTTCGACATGTTGCGCGCGCGTCTGCCGGACCGGCTCCACGACGAAGCCGACTGGGCGCAGTCAGCAGCCGATAAATCGGGGCGGTTCCTGCGCGATGGCGGCCCGACGATCTGGGCAATCGCAACGCTGTCGGTCATCACCGTCGCCATCGTCCTCTGGAAGATCTGGCGTCTGGCGCTGGTCGGGGCCTGGTCCAAGGGGCGGGCGCGCAAGGCCGTCGATGTCTATGCGGCGGGCCAACCTCTTGCAGCTGCGGATATCGTGCAGGGGCGCCGGGGTGTGCGGTCCCGCGTCGTGCGCGCTGCGATTGCCGCGCGCGCCGACAAACCCGATGATCTGGCGCGCGAAGAAACCGTGCGTGTGGCCAAGCACGAACTGGCCGAGGCCGCGACCGGGCTGCGGGCGCTTGAACTGATTGCCACGATCGCACCGCTGCTGGGGCTTCTGGGCACCGTGCTGGGCATGATCGCCGCCTTTCAGGCCCTGCAGGAAAGCGGCAGCCGCGCCGATCCCTCGATGTTGGCCGGCGGCATCTGGGAGGCACTGCTGACAACGGCCGCAGGCATGGCGGTGGCCATCCCGGCCAGTGCGGCGCTGACCTGGTTCGAATCCGTGATCGACCGTATGCGCCGGGATATCGAGGATGCGGTGACGCGGATTTTCGTATCCGGTGCCCGAACGATGCCCGATGGCGATGGCACCGGCGATGCGCGCGATGACGCGACCGATCCCGCCGCGACGCTCGCCGCCGAGTGACAGATGATCTCGCTCGCGCAGCCCCGCAAGTCCCGCAGGCCCAGCCTGACGCCGATGATCGACGTGGTGTTTCTGCTGCTCGTGTTCTTTATGCTGGCGTCGCGTTTCGGGCTGGATCAGGTGTTGCCCCTGCCGTTGGCCGGGGGCGGTGGCGACTATGACGGGCCGCCCCGGCTGATCGACATCGCCCCGCAGGGCGTCAGCCTCAACGGCTCAGAGATCGCCGAGGCGACCCTGCCGGATGCGCTGACACCCCTGATGACAACACCAGCCGACGTGTTGATTCTGCGCGGGCGCGATGGGGCCGACGTGCAGCGGATCGTTACCGTCGCAGACATCCTGACCGCCGCCGGTTTCCGGTCGATCGTTCTGGTGGAGTGAGCCGATGCAGATCGACCCAACCCCCAGACGGCCGGGACAGGAAAGCATCGTGCCGATGATCAACGTGGTGTTTCTGCTGCTGATCTTCTTTCTGATGACCTCGCAGATTGCGCCGCCGGACCCGATCGAGGTGACCGCACCGACGTCGCAATCAGGCGGTGAACCCGAGGCCCCCGGCGAGGATAAGGTGTTTCTGGATGCCAGCGGGGTGCCGCATCTGGGCGAAACCAGGGGCGATGCCGTGTTTGCCGTGCTTGCCGACCGTAGTCCGGATGCCGAACCGCTACTGCTGGTTGCCGACCGCAGGCTGGAGGCAGCCAAGCTCGCCGCGACCCTGCGCCGCCTGACCGGGCTGGGGGCTGCGCGCGTCGAACTCGTGGTGAGCCCGGAATGAGAAAAGTGGTCGAATTCGGTGTGTTTGGTGCGCTCGCACTCGGGCTGCATGTGGTGCTGATGGCTGACTATCCCGAACAGGGCGCCGAGGCCGGTGGGGCGGGCGGCGAGGCGCTGCTGACGCTCGCGGGCGCGACGCCGCAGATCGAAACCATGGTCGAAACATGGACCCGGCCGCCCAGTGCGCAACCGGTTGTCGATACCGTTCAGACTCTGCCCGAAATCGAACGACCGCTGCTGCCGATGTCGTCTGTGCGTCTGGACGAGGCACCGAATTCCCGGCTCCGGCTGGCGGCGATGATCGAACCGCGCCCCGAGACACCGGAGCGGCCCGAGATCGACACCACGCCGCCGCCACAGCCCAAGGTCGAACCGGATCCGCCGAAGGTAACCGCCGATCAGCGCCCGAAAAAACGTCCTGAACGAAAACCGGCAAAGAAGCCCGAGCAGAAGCCGAAATCAACGGCAAAGCCCGCCGAACGTGCACAACGCGCCTCGGCGGGGTCAACGGCCCAGAAGGCAGCGGGATCGGGCGGGTCGGCACAGGCCGGAAACAGTGGCAAAGCCGCCACGAAAACGCTGTCGCCCGGCAAGGAAGCGAGCCTGATCGCCACCTGGGGCGCGCGGATCCGGTCGCAGGTCGAACGGCGCAAACGCCACCCCGGCGGCCGCGCCAAGGGCAGGGTGGTGCTGAAGATTTCGGTGGCGCGCAATGGCCGGCTGCAATCGGTATCGGTGCGTCGGTCTTCGGGTCAGCCGGCGCTCGACGCCGCCGCCGTGGCGGCGGTAAAGCGCGCCGGACGGTTCCCGGCAGCGCCCAAGCAGCTGACAAAGCCGGTCTTCGTCTTTTCGCTGCCAATCAATTTCGGGCGCTAGAATGATCGCCCGGAACGAGACCCGTCAGCTCTGCCAGTCCAATGCTTCGATCTTTTCCCGAAAGGCGAAGCGCAGGATATGGCTTTCGATCACCTGCCGCGCCCGGTCCAGGTTTGCTGCATCGTCCGCCGCCACCTCGAACCGCAGCGCCGTGTCGTCCGCGAACATCTGCGCGCTTCCAAAGGGAAACGGGCAGGTGGCCTCGGTCTCGGAATACGCGACGTCGATCTTGTGGGCGAAGTGCTTGCACATCTGCTGCAGGTACTTGCGGGCATGTGCGGTGGGCATGGTGGCTGCGCTCGTGAGCATGATCTCTAAATCCTATAGTTTTTATCAGAATAAAGGCGGTGTATCGGGATCGCAATGCGAATCCGCCAACCGGAAAGGACAATCCATGAAATTTGCAGCTCTTCTCGTCGCCGCTCTGGGTGCGGCCGTTCCGGCTTATGCCGCGCGGGTCACCGTACAGTCGGCAGCGGGCGAAGCGACGGTTGAAACCCCGCTGGACCGGGTTGCGGTCTATGACATTCCCGCGCTGGACACGTTGCAGGCGCTGGGGGTGCCGGTGGGCGCAACCGTGCAGAAGGTCTTTGTCGATTATCTGGAAGATGCCCGCGCATCCGCCGAGATGGTCGGCACGATCTTTGAACCCGATTACGAGGCGCTGCACGCCTATGACCCGGATCTGATCATCGTGGGGCTGCGCAGTGCGGGCCTTGCCGGGGATCTCAGCCGGATCGGCCCGGTCATGGACGCGTCCTTTACCCAGGAAGCGCCGCTGGCGCAGGTTCTGGCCTCTTTTGACCGATACGGAGAGCTGTTCGACCGCAAGACCGAAGCAGAAACGCTGAAGGGCAATCTCGCCGCCCGGATCAACGCGGCGCGCGAGGTGGTGACGGGGGTCGGCAGCGCATTGATCGTGATGACCAACGGGCCGAAAATCTCTGCCTTCGGCCCCGGATCGCGCTTTGGCTGGCTGCACGGGGAACTGGGGCTGGAACCGGCCGCGACGGAAATCGCGGACGCCCCCCATGGCGAAGCGATTTCATTCGAATATATCGCCCGCGCCGATCCGGACTGGCTGATCGTGCTGGATCGGACCGCCGCCATCGGGCAGGCCGGGCAGGGCGCGCGGGACGTGCTGGACAACGATCTGGTGCGCGGCACGCGGGCCTGGAGCGAGGGGCAGGTCGTCTATCTCGACCCGGCTGCGATGTATATCGCTGCGGGCGGCTATCAGGCGACCATGCGCGTACTCGGGCAGATCGTTGACGCGTTTGAATGAGGCGCAACCTGGCAGTTTCCCTGCTGATGGTCGGGGTGCCGTTGCTGGTGCTGGCGTCGCTCATGATCGGGGCCGATACCATTGCGCCGACCGATCTGCTGCATGACCCGCAGGCGCGCCTGCTGATCGTCGCGGGCCGTCTGCCGCGCACGATTGCCGCGATCCTCACCGGTGCCGCGCTGGCTGTGGCCGGGCTGATCATGCAGATCCTCAGCCGCAACCGGTTCGTTGAACCGTCAACCGCCGGCACCGCACAAAGCGCGGCGCTGGGGATCGTCGCCGTCACGCTGTTCGCCCCGGGATGGAGCCTGGCGGCCAAGATGATGGCTGCGATCCTGGCCGCGTTGGCGGGTACCGCCGGATTCCTCGCGCTGGTGTCGCGCCTGCCGGTTCATCAGCCATTGCTCGTACCGCTGACCGGGCTGGTTTTTGGCGGGGTGATCGGCGCGGCGGTTTCGTTCGTCGCCTACGAGGCGGACCTGCTGCAATATGTCGATATCTGGACCAACGGTGAGTTCTCGGCGGTCGTGCGTGGCCGATATGAAATACTGTGGGTGGCCGCGGGTGCCGCCGCGCTGACCTATGCGGCGGCCGATCAACTGACCATTGTCGGGTTGGGGCGGGACACGGCGGTCAATCTCGGGCTGGGCTACCGACAGGTCATGGCGCTGGGGCTGGTGGCGGTGTCGGTGGTGACGGCGGTGACGGTCGTGACAGTGGGGCTGGTGCCCTTCGTGGGGCTGGTCGTGCCCAACATCGTCAGCCGCATTTGTGGTGACAATCTGCGCCGCGCCCTGCCGTTGGTGGCGCTGGCCGGGGCGGGGCTGGTGCTGGGCTGCGATATTCTGGGACGGATCGTCCGCCATCCGCACGAGGTCCCGGTCGGCACGGTGATGGGCATTGTCGGCGCCGTGACCTTTCTGTGGCTGCTGAACGCGCGACCGTCCCATGCCCGCTAGGCGTCTGGCGATCCTCGGCGTTCTCGTGGCGGCGTCTTGCGCGCTGTACCTGACATGGGGCGCGCGCGGTGACTTGGGTTTTGTCATCTGGTTCCGCGCTGGCAAGCTCGCCGCGCTGGTGATCGTGGCCGTGGCCGTCGCCCTGTCGACTCTGCTGTTCCAGACCGTCACCGGCAACCGCATCCTGACCCCGTCGATCATGGGGTTCGACGCGCTGTTCCTGCTGATTCAGACAACTCTGGTCTGGGCATTCGGCGCAACCGCCTATGCGGCGCTGGATGCCGGCCTGTTTTTCCTTGCGCAGGCAGCGATCATGATGGCGGTGGCGTTGCTGCTGTTCGGCGTGATGCTGAGCGGTGGACGGCGCGATCTAAACCGGTTGGTGCTGTCGGGTGTCGTGCTGGGGATCGGCCTGCGCAGCCTGACGGCGTTCCTTCAGCGGATGATCGACCCCAACGCCTTTGCCGTGATCCAGGCCGCCAGCTTTGCCCGGTTCAACCGTATCGAACAGGACGGG
>CAYGNB010000047.1:0-13249 GCA_964351135.1 uncultured Rhodobacterales bacterium
CGACCGCGCGCTGTTCGAACACTGGACCCACGACGCGGCGATGATCCCGGTCGAGTTCTACCCGCATTGGCGGCTGCGCTTTGCGCGCGATGCAGAAAAGCTCAAGGCCCGCTGGCGCAACTGGCGACGCGACGGGTTCGAGGAACGGTTCGCCTCGGTGCTGGCCCATATACGCGATCACGGGCCGGTATCGTCCTCGGACGTGGGAACCGACGAAAAGAAAGGCAGCGGCGGCTGGTGGGACTGGCACCCGTCCAAGACCGCGCTGGAATATCTGTGGCGATCCGGGGCGCTGGCGGTTGTCGGGCGCAGCGGCTTCCAGAAACGGTATGACCTGAGCGAAAGGGTGATCGACGGCGCGATACTGGCTGCGCCCTGCCCGGAACCGCAGGACTGTATCGACTGGTTGTGCGATGCCGCGCTCGACCGGCTGGGGTTCGCCACGCCCGGCGAAATCGCCGCATTCTGGGATACCGCGACCCCGGCCGAGGCACGCGACTGGTGCCACCGGCAATTGGCCTGCGGAACCCTGATCGAAGCCCGGATTGCCTGCGCGGACGGCACGTTGCGGCGCGTGTTCGCGCGGCCCGATATCGCGGAACAGGCGGCTGCCGCGCCCGAGTCAACCGGACGGCTGCGCGTTCTGTCACCCTTTGATCCGGCCCTGCGTGACCGGGCGCGGGCCGAACGGCTGTTCGGCTTTCACTATCGGATCGAGGTTTTCGTACCGGCGGCAAAACGGAAATACGGCTACTACGTGTTCCCGCTGCTCGAAGGCGACCGGCTGGTGGGCCGTATCGACATGAAAGCCCGGCGCGACGAGGCGCGATTGCAGGTGCGGGCGCTGTGGCCCGAACCCGGCATCCGGTGGGGCCGGGGCCGCACCGCCCGGCTTGAGGCGGAACTGGACCGGGTCGCCCGCTTTGCCGGGCTGGAAACGGTGGGGTTCGACGATGGCTGGCTGCGCGACCCTATCCCGGCAGCAGGAACAGGGTGATCGCCGGGAACATCACCAGGATGATCACCCGCACGATGTCGGATCCGACAAAGAACATCACCGCCTTGTAGGTGTCGGCCATCCGCGTGCTGCGGTCCATCGCGTTGATGATGAACAGGTTCATCCCGACCGGCGGGGTGATCAGCCCGACCTCGACCACGATCAGCACCAGAATCCCGAACCAGATCGCCACATGTTCGGCCTCGATCCGGTTCGCCATGCCTTCGGTGACGCGGATGCCCAGGGCATCCATCTGATCTCGGGTCAGCTCGATGCCCGCCGCGATGGCGGTTCGGATCTCTTCGAGCATCCCGGCGCCCAGCCCTTCGGGCACGCCCGCGTTCAGCACCGCCGTCGCCGCGTCCGCCTGCATCGCCGGCAGCGAGATCAGGTTGAAATCCATCGCCGAAATCACCGGAAAGAAGATCGGCACCGTCAGCAGGATCATCGACAGGCTGTCCATCAGGCAGCCGAACACCAGGTAGAAAACCAGGATCAGCGCCAGCACCACCCAGGGCGAATAGCCCTGGCTGACCACCAGATTCGACAGTTCCTGCGGCACCTGCGTCAGGGCGAGAAACCCGTTATAGAACCCCGCCCCCAGCACGATGAAAAAGATCATCGCCGTCGATCGCGCGGTGACCATGAAGCTGTCCACCAGTGTCGTCCGGTTCAGCCCGCCATTGACGAACGCGATCAACCCGGTGCCAAAGGCTCCGACCGCCGCGCCCTCGGTCGGGGTAAACCAACCCAGATAGATGCCGCCGACGACCAGCGCGAATACCAGCAGCACCGGCCAGACCTGAATCACTGCCGCAAAACGCTCCGAATATGGCACCGGCGGGCGGGTGCCGGCGCTTTCGGGATAGAGCCGGACATAGACCGAGATCGCGATAACATAGCCCACCGCAGCCAAGATGCCGGGGATAAAGGCTGCGAGGAACAGTTTCGCGATATTCTGTTCGGTCAGGATCGCATAGATCACCAGCACCACCGAGGGCGGGATCAGGATACCCAGCGTTCCGCCCGCAGCCAGCGTGGCAGTCGAGAACCCGCCGTCATAGCCATAGCGTTTCAGTTCGGGCAGCGCGACGCGGCCCATCGTGGCGGCAGTGGCCAGCGACGATCCACAGATCGCGCCGAACCCCGCGCAGGCCCCGATTGCCGCCATCGCGACGCCGCCGCGCCGGTGGCCCAGCCAGCCTTCGGCAGCGCGAAACAGCGCGTTCGACATGCCGCCCAGCGTGGCAAAATGGCCCATCAGCAGGAACATCGGAACGATGGTCAGCGAGTAGCTGGAAAAGGTGCTGTAGGTTTCGTTCTTCAGCCGCGACAGTGCCACATTGGTGTCGCCGGTGACCATGTAGAGCCCGGCGAAACCGACCAGAAACATCGCCAGCCCGATCGGCACCCGCAGAAAGATCAGCACCATCAGCGCGGGAAACGACCCGATTCCGATTTCCAGCGCAGTCATGTGCCACCCTCCGCGCCGTCATGAATCAGAACGCGCCCTGTCAGGCTCTCATAGCTGCGCACCGCCGCCATGTAGACCGCGACGACCGCCGCGACCACCGCGCCCGCGAGACTGGCCGCGTAGGCCCACCAGATCGGGAATTGCAGCAGAAAGGTCGTTTCGCCATAGCCCTTCTTGGACATCATGCCTTCGAACAGCCGTTCGGCGATCAGCACCAGCACCACGGCGAAAACGATTTCCGTCACCGCGCGCATGAACCGGCTCAGCCACGACGGAAAATAGTTGGCGACAATATCGACCGCCGCATGGCCCGACGTGATCTGGCAAAGCGGCAGGAAGGCAAAGATGGCAAAGGCGACACCGGCCTCGACCAGTTCGAAATCGCCGTTCACCGGGCCGACACCCAGCTCCAGCACCCAGGCCGAGAACCCGGGCGCGATGCTCTCCATCCAGTCACTGTGAAACAGGCCGTTCAGCAGGCGGCCCGAGATCGAAATGCAGGTCAGCAGGATCAGCAGGCTGAGAACGGCTCCTCCTGCTATGGCCATGAACCTGGCCAGCGCCAACATCAGCCTGTACATCCGTCCCCCGCCGTCAGATGCGGACGGGGCCGCGGCGCTGCGGCCACGGCCCCCGATCCTGTCCCGATTACTCGGTGTACTTGTCGATCAACATGCGGGCTTCGTCGATCAGGGCCTGACCGTCGATGCCTTTGGCGTCCATTTCGGCGACCCATTCATCATAGATCGGCTGCGCCAGTTCGCGCCACTCGGCGGTGCCCGCCTCGTCGATGGTGATGATGTTGTTGCCCAGGTCCAGCGCCGCTTCGCGCGCGGGACCGTCCGCATCGGCCTGGGTACCGCCGGCAAAGATCGAGAATTCCAGCCCCGAGTTGTCGTCGATCACCTTTTTCAGATCGTCCGGCAGGCTTTCATACTTGTCCTTGTTCATGGCCAGCACGAATGTCAGCACATAGAGCGCGCGGCCGGTGAATTCGGTGTGGTTTTGCACCAGTTCCGGAACCTTCAGCGCCGGTGTCACCTCCCACGGGATGGTGGTGCCGTCGATCACGCCCTTGGACAGACCTTCAGGCACCGCCGGCACCGGCATGCCAACCGGGGTCGCACCCAGTTTTTCCAGCAGCGTGTTTACCGACCGGCCACCGCCCCGGATCTTCATGCCCTGCAGGTCCGAAGGTTCTTCGACCGGGTCCTTGGTGTGGAACATGCCCGGACCATGCACCCAGGTCCCCAGGATGTGCACATCCTTGAAATCGGTGTCCTTCCAATGCTTCTCGAACATCTCCCAATAGGCGCGGCTGACCGCGCGGGCGTTCGTCATCATGAACGGCAGTTCGAAAACCTCGGTACCAGGGAAACGCCCCGGGGTGTAGCCTACCACCGTCCAGATCACATCGGCGACGCCGTCGATGGCCTGATCCATCAGCTCGGGCGGCTTGCCACCCAGCTGCATTGACGGATAGCGTTCCACCTTGATGCGCCCGTCACTGTCCTTTTCGACATTGTCGGCCCAGACATCCAGAACCTGTTTCGGCACATTGGCCTGCGCGGGCAGGAACTGGTGCAGCTTCAGCGTCACTTCCTGTGCCAGCGCCGCCGGAGCAGTCAGCCCGGTAGCCATCGCCGCCAGCGCGGCCGCCCCCACAAAGCCAAACAGATTTCTGCGATTGGTCATTTTTCTCCTCCCTTGGGTTGGCCATATTCTTGTCCGCATGGCCGTTGATTATTGGCCCCGGCACACTGCAACCGAAGGCGTGCACAAGGCAAGGGCCGAATCGTCATAGTTTCATTCGGGAACAGTTAGCGTCAGTGTCACCGGATCCAGCCCGTCGATACCGCCGGTGATGATGTCACCGGGCCGCACCGGGCCAACACCGGCGGGCGTGCCGGTCATGATCAGGTCGCCGGGGCGCAGATGATAGTAGCCCGACAGGTGGCTGACGATCTCGGGCGCTGACCAGACCATTTCGTCCAGCGTGGCATCCTGCCGGACATCGCCGTTCACCGCCAGATGGATCCGCCGCCCGTTCAGAGAGCCCAGATCGGCAGCGCGGGTCAGCGGCGCGAACACCGCCGCGTTCTCCACATCCTTGCCAAGGCTCCACGGCCTGCGTTTTTCCTTGGCCGCGCCCTGCAGGTCGCGCCGGGTCATATCCAGGGCGCAGCCATAGGCATAGATGGCCTTTGCCGCTGCATCGGTATCGGCACGGAATACCGGTTGCCCGATGGCCATCACCAGTTCCATTTCGTGATGATAGTCCTGCGTTCCCGGCGGAAACGGCACCGCGGCACCGGACAGCACCGCCGACGCGGGCGATTTGGTGAAATAGAACGGCGCCTCGCGATCCACCTCGCCGCCCATTTCGGCGGCATGGGCGGCATAGTTGCGCCCGACGCAAAAGATGCGCCCGATGGGATAGGTTGCACTTTCGCCCCTTACGGGAATGGTGGGGATTTCAGGTAGATCGAACAGGGTTCCGGTCATCGTGCGTCCTCTTTCTGACCTGCGATCCATGGCACAGCATGCCGCGCCACGCCAGCCAGCGTGATCCCTTTACTGTTGTCCGAGCAGCGTTTCCGCCCATTGGCCGGATCAGACGATATCCATCTGCGACGCGTCCACATAGACGGCCCCATCGCCCATGGGCAACCCCAGCCAGTCCCGTCCCTGAGAGGTGACCATATGGGTGTAGCCATGCCCGTTGCCCTTCTGGTAGCAAAACATCGGCATCGCGGTATCCATCGGCAAGACCCGTGCCTTTACGTCGTTTTGGCGCGCAAACGCCTTGCCGTGGAACGGGCGCTTTGTCTTGATCGCATCCCGCATCGCCTGCCATTGCAGCGTGGTGCCGGGGTCGGGATGGGGGACGATATCGAGGTTTTCAGCGATCTGCGACGGATCGTGAAGCCACCCACCCGAAAAATACATGGTCTCCGTGTTCACCCACGCGCTTTTCCTCGAATAAGTCATCCACATCGGAAACCCTGATGGAACACCGACCTGGCCATAAACCCGCCGCATCGCGTGCTGAGCGGCCAGTTGGGTGTGGTTTATCGCGTTCTGTTCGTCGCTGCCGAGCGATGACGGGGGCGGCAGTTCGCGACGATTGAAGAACCGGCCGATCCCATCACCCCCACCGCTTTCCACAAGGTCGACGATACGCCGGCGATCGAAGGTATCCCGCGGTTCGGTCGGGATCATCCGTAGGCGCGCCGGAATGCGCCCGGCCATCGCATCCTCTTTCATCTGCGCACAATACGGACACCAGGGCGCGACGAACGCATAAATCAACTCTTCACGATCCTGTGGCCCGCACGGCACCGAAAATACGGTTTCGAGCCCCTTCCAGACGTCCGAAATCAGGATGTTGCCGCATTCCTCAAACGCATCCACGCGCCCGGGCACAAGAACCGAAGGTGCTGCAATCGCCCCGGCGAGCCCCTTCAGAACTGTCCTGCGCCCTGCGATATTCGCCGTTTTCACGCCACCACCTCCTCAGATCAGGTTCCTGACCGCATCCCAGCTGCAATCATGTTGACCGTCAGCCGGCCCGGCACGATTCATGCGGGTTCCCATCCGGGGGTCCATCAATTCCAGGAAACTCATGGTTTCGTCTTCGAGCACGAGATTGGTCAGGATGACCACCGGACGATCCCGCAACAGCGGATCGTTTTCGCCGGCAACCAGCCGGATCGTTTCCTCACGCTCCGAAAAGATGCCGGTATGAACCAGCGCCATGGTGGTGGCGCCGTCCCCGTTCCGCTGGCAGAACCAGATTTCGGCATAGCCATCGGCATCCGTACGCGTTTTCTGTACGACAAACTCGCCATCCACCAGAGACGCCTGAAAGGTCTCTGGCCAGTCATGCGGCCCGAGAAACTTGGCCAGATCGGGTCCGAAAAGCCAGCCTGTCAAACAGGCCACCGCAACGTCGATGCCGATCCCCACAACACCCGGAATCTGCCACCCCAAAACACCGGCGAATCTCTGAGAAATCGAAAAAGCCACGGGAACTCATCACTCAAATTTTCCCGACAATGGCGCGCAGCGGCGAGTCCTGTCAAGCTGCGCCAGCCATCTCGCTGAACGAGACACCGACGCCGGCCTGACGCGCATGAAGGAAATTCTGCGCTTCATCATAAAACCGCTACACTGAAAGTTCAGAACTGCGCCGAATCGCACGGAGTTACACTTATGTTTTCACGACCCCTTTCCCTGACACACCTCGCCGGCAGTGCCGCGCTGGTTGCATTCCTGGCGGCTCCCGCAGCCGCGGAAACCAGTGTGTCCCTCGGGCTCCAGCAGGAACCGACAACACTGGATCCGACCAGCGACGCCACTGCCGCAATCGACGGGATCGTGACGCATAACATACTGGAATCGCTGACAATCGTGAACGAAGCGGGCGAGGTTCTGCCCGATCTGGCCGAAAGCTGGGAGATTTCCGACGACGGGCTGACCTACACGTTCAAACTGACCCAGGGCGTGAAGTACCACGATGGCACCGATTTCGACGCCGAGGACGTGAAATTCTCGTTCGACCGAGCCATGGCCGAGGACAGCGTGAACCCCACCAAGGGTATCTTCAAACCCATTGAATCGGTCACGGTCATCGACCCCCACACGGTGGAAATCAAGCTGTCAAACAAGGACGCGTTTTTCCTGTTCAACCTGTCTCGCGGCGACGCGTCGATCGTTGCAGCCGAGAGCGTCGAGGCAAACAAGACCGCGCCCGTGGGCACCGGCCCGTTCAAGTTCGACAGCTGGACCCGCGGCGACCGGCTGACCCTCGTCAAGAACCCCGATTACCGCGCCGCCGACAGCGTCGCGATGGACAAGGTGGTGTTCCGCTTCATCTCAGATCCGGCGGCGGCCAGCGCCGCTCTGCTGGCGGGCGAATTGGATGCCTTTCCGGGCTTTCCCGCCCCCGAGATGCTGCCCCAGTTCGAGGCCGATCCCCGTTTTACCGTGACCGTCGGCAGTACCGAAGGCGAAGTGATCCTGGCGATGAACAACGCCAAGGCCCCGTTCGACAATATCGAGGTGCGCCGCGCCGTGAACCTCGCCATCGACCGCGCCGCGATCATCGACGGCGCCATGTATGGCCGCGCCACCCCCATCGGCAGCTTCTACCCGCCGCACGGTCCGGCCTATGTGGATCTGCTGGACCAGTATCCGCACGATCCGGCCAAGGCCAAGGAGATGTTCGAGGCCGCCGGTGCGGCCGGAACCACCATGACCCTGCGCGTGCCGCCCTTCCCCTATGCCACCCGGTCGGCCGAGATCATTCAGGCGCAACTGGCCGAGGCCGGAATCGATGCCAAGGTGGAAAATGTCGAATGGGGTTTCTGGATCGACGAGATCTATAAGAAACAGAACTACGACATGACCATCATTGCGCATACCAGCCCCAACGACATGGGCAATTTCGCGCGCGGCAAATCGTATTTCTACGGCTACGAGGATCCGGAGTTCACCGCGTTGTGGGATGCGATCAGCACCGAAACCGACCCTGACAAGCGCAACGCGCTGTTGAAGCAGGGTCAGGAGTTTCTGACCGACGCAGCAGTGCACGGTTTCCTGTTCCAGTTGCCCGCACTGGGTGTCTACGACGCGAAGTTGCAGGGCTACTGGACTTCGGCACCCGTTCTCTACGAACCGCTGGCCGATCTCAGCTGGGCCGAATGATCCACGTATGACCAAGGGCGGGCCTTTCCGCGCCCGCCCCTGACGTGCATTCTGATGACATGAGTTATTTCCTCGCCCGCCGGCTGGGCGGTTTCCTTCTGACGCTGCTGGCGGTGTCGGTGATCGTGTTCGCCGTGATGAACGTGTTGCCGGGCGATCCGGCGCTGACCATCCTGGGCATCGAATCGACCGAGGACGCCCGCGCCGCCCTGCGTGAACGACTGGGACTGGATGCGCCGTTGGCGCAGCGGTACCTCGACTGGATTGCCGGCGCGATGCGAGGCGATTTCGGCCAGAGCTATTCCTTTGGCGTGCCCGTGTCCGAGCTGATTTCCGAACGGCTGCCGCTGACCCTGTCGCTGGCCGCGTCGGGCATGGCGCTGACGGTGCTGCTGGCGCTGACCCTGGGCATCGCGGCGGCGGCCCGTCACGGCCGGGCGGGCGACTGGGTGATCATGCTGTTTTCGCAGCTCGGCATCGCGATCCCCGCCTTCTGGCTGTCGATGCTGCTGGTGTTGCTGTTCGCGGTGAAACTGCGCTGGCTGCCGCCGGGCGGGTTTCCCGGCTGGGGCGAACCCGCCGCCGCGCTGAAATCGCTGGTACTGCCCACGGTGGCGCTGGCGCTGGTTCAGTCGGCGGTGCTGGCGCGGGTCACACGATCCTCGGCGCTCGAGGTGATGCGGCTCGATTTCGTGCGCACGGCGCGGGCCACCGGGCTGAGTCAGAGCAGAATTCTGTGGCGGCACGTCCTGCCTAATGCGCTGATCCCCGTGGTCACCATCGTCGGGCTGCAATTCGCCGGTCTGGTGACCGGCACCATCGTGATCGAGAATGTGTTCTACCTGCCCGGCCTTGGGCGACTGTTGTTCCAGTCCATCGCCAACCGCGACCTGATCACGGTACAGGCGCTGGTGATGCTGTTCGCAACCATCGTCGTGGCGGCGAATTTCCTGGTCGACCTGACCTATCTCGCCATCGATCCCCGTTTGCGGAGCCAGAAGGCATGACGCGCCTGCCTGCCAACATCCTGATCGGTGGCGTCCTGGTCGCAATCGTGCTGGGCGCGGCGGCTCTTGGCACGATCTGGACGCCTTATCCTCATGCGGCCATCGACGTGACCGCGAAATTCGCGGCTCCCAGCGTCGAACACTGGCTGGGCACGGACCAGCTGGGCCGCGATCTGCTGTCGCAGCTGATGGCCGCGGCCGGCAATTCGATGACCGTGGCGGTTCTGGCCGTGGGTATCGGCTGTTCCTGCGGCACCGCGCTGGGGCTGCTGGCCGCTGCGCGCGGCGGCTGGACCGAAGAGGCGATCATGCGGGTCTGCGATCTGGGCTTTGCCTTTCCGGCGCTGCTGTTCGCGATCATGCTGGCCGCCGCGTTCGGCCCGTCGCTGCCCAACGTGGTCGCCGCCATCGCGTTCATCAACATTCCGACCTTTGCGCGGGTGTCCCGTGCCGCTGCGAACCAGATCTGGCGCCGGGAATACGTCTTTGCCGCCCGCGCCGCGGGAATGGGAAACCTGACCATCACCCGCGATCACATCCTGCCTAACATCGCCGCACCCGTGATCGTGCAGGCCACGATCGAATTCGCTGTGGCGATCCTGGTCGAGGCGGCGCTGTCCTATCTCGGCCTCGGCGCGCAACCGCCGGCATCGTCCTGGGGGCGGATGCTGGCCGAGGCGCAGACGCTGATGTACATCTCCCCGCAACTGGCGATCTGGCCGGGGCTGTGCATCGTCGCGGCGGTACTGGGTTTCGGGCTGCTCGGTGACGGGCTGCGCGACATCACCGACCCGCGCCTGGGCAAGGGGCGGCGGGCATGATCGAGATCGAAAACCTGTCGGTGCGCTGGCAAGGCGCCGAGGCAATCCGCGACGCATCGCTGACCATAACCGCCGGTGAGCGGCTGGGCGTGGTGGGCGAAAGCGGATCGGGCAAGACGCTGCTGGCGCTGACCTTGATGGGCATGGCGCCAGAGGGCATGGACGTGTCGGGCGCGATCCGCGTGGATGGCCATGACATGGCCACCGCAGGCGACGCGGCGTGGCGCCGGTTGCGCGCGCGTCGGGTGGCCATGATCTTTCAGGAGCCCATGGCCGCGCTGAACCCGCTTCGCACCGTCGGCGACACCGTGGCTGAACCCATGCGGCTGCATGACGGCGCAAGCCGGGCACAGGCCCGCCGACGGGTGCTGGACCTGTTCGAGGAAACGGGAATCCCCGACCCCGAACGCCGCCTGTCGCAATATCCCCACGAACTGTCGGGCGGCCAGCGCCAGCGGGTGCTGATCGCGTTGGCGCTGGCCTGCAACCCAGGGCTGCTGATCGCCGACGAACCCACCACCGCGCTCGACGCCCATGTGGCGCTGCGGATCACCGAATTGCTGGTACGGCTGGCGCGGGACCGGAACATGGCGCTGATGTTCATCAGCCACGACCTGGCAGCGGTCAGCCGCACCACCGAGCGGATACTGGTGATGTATTGCGGCGATATTGTCGAACGCGGACCGACCGCAGGGGTGCTGCACGCTCCGTCGCACCCCTATACGCAGGGGCTGATCGCCGCGCGGCCCGCACTGGTGGCGACGGGCGGACGGCGGCGGCTGGCCACGATTCGCGGCTCGGTTCCCGCGCTGGGCGACATGGCTGCGGGCTGCCGGTTCGCCGGGCGCTGCGCGCGGGAACTGCCCGTTTGTGGCAATACGCGCCCGGACCGTGCCGAAACCGGCCCCGATGCCAGCGCCGTCTGCCACCTGCTGACACAAAGAGAAACCGCATGACTGCGCCCCTGCTGCAGATCGAGCACGCCACCCGCCGCTATGCGCTGCCGCGCCAGTCGCTGTTCCGGCCCGCACCCGAACTGGTGGCCGTGAACGATCTGTCGCTGACGCTGAACCCCGGCGAAACGCTGGGCATTGTCGGTGAAAGCGGGTCGGGAAAATCGACGCTGGCCCGGATGGTGATGGGGTTTGAACGCCCCGATACGGGACGCGTGTTGTTCCGGGGCGAGGACATCAACACGCTGGACGCCGCCGGGCTGCGGGCGCTGCGGCAGCAATTCCAGATGGTGTTCCAGGATCCGTTCGGATCGCTCGATCCGCGCCGGGCGGTGGGCTGGTCGATCGCCGAGCCGCTGCGGGCACGCGGCCAGCGCGATACGGCCGCCGCCGTGGCCGAGGCGTTGCAACAGGTGGGCCTGCACACCGATCAGGCAAACCGGTTCCCGCATGAGTTTTCGGGCGGTCAGCGCCAGCGCATCGCCATCGCGCGCGCGATCATCACCCGCCCCGCGCTGGTGGTCGCCGACGAGGCGGTTTCGGCGCTCGACGTGTCCGTGCAGGCGCAGATCCTTAACCTGCTAATGGATCTTCAGGACCGATTGGGGCTTGCGATGCTGTTCATCAGCCACGACCTGGCGGTGGTGGCCAGCATCTGCAGCAGCGTGATGGTGATGCGCGGCGGGACGGTGGTCGAACATGGTCCGACAGAACAGGTTCTGGACCGGCCCGCGCAGGATTATACCCGCACATTGCTGGACGCGGCGCGGGTCGGATAGGCGGAAATTCGGCGTGCAGGGGGCCAAAACACCGGTTTTTCCCGGATTCACGTATCTCGCGAGGCTGCTATGGTTGGAAGACCTCATTTGTCACAGGCTGGCCGCATGACCCGTTTCGTTCATCTCACGGATTTGCATATCTCGCACCCGGATCTCGATGACCCGCATCTGAGCTCGGACACGGCGGCCACCCTGAGCCGCGCGGTACAGCTGATCAACGCAATGACACCGGCGCCGGATTTCGTGGTGCTGTCGGGCGATCTGACGAATCGCGGCGACGAGGCCAGCTATGAGCTAATGCGCGAGCTGATCGCACCGCTGCAAATGCCGGTGCTGCACGCGCTGGGTAATCACGACACACGCCCGGGCTATCGCGCCGCCTTTCCCGAAACCGGCGACGCGCCCGAGACGCCCCTGTTTCACCATTCGGTACAGGGCGCGATGCATGTGATCGTGCTGGATAGCTCGATTCCCGGCCGGATTGCCGGGGGGCTGGATGCAGATCAGCTGGCAATGCTCGACCGCGCCCTGGCCGAACATGCCGACCTGCCGAAACTGCTGGTCTGCCACCATCCGCCATATTTCGACCGCCCCGGCGCGCTCGACTGGGAGAGCCTGAACGCCGAGGATACCGCCGCGCTGGCCGAAATACTGCGCGGCCACCGAATCGTCGGGATGCTGTCGGGCCATATCCATATAAACCGGGTACTGCACTGGCAGGGGTTTCCGGTGGTGGTGTCGAACGGCCTGCACAACACGCTCGACATTCTCGAACCCGCCAACCTCGTGATCCTGGAGGGAAGCGGCTTCACCCTGTGCGATCATGGCCCGGCAGGCCTGGACGCACGGTTTGTCCCGCTGGATCCGGTTCCGCGCAAACTTGGGCAGATCGACGAGGAAATGCTGCGAAGTTTCCGCTAACGAATTAAGCAAAAAAGATGACGTAGCGGAAATTTGCTGCAATGCAGCAAACTCCCCTTGCAATGCTGCAGGCGCAGCATTAATTCTTGCTTCAAGACAACCAGATCCGATGGAGAACGAGCCATGACCAAGGCAGCCGCGAAAAAAGCCCCCGCAGCCAGCGAAACGCTGAAGGAACAGACCGCTGCGGTTCAGGACTTTTTCGGCAACCTGTTTGAAGCCGGCAAACTGTCGGTCGCAAGCACCATCGAGTTCGACAAGCTGCTGCTGACCCGTCTTGGCGAAGGCGCCAACGAGGCACTCCAGCATGGCAAGTCGGTGCTCGCCGCCAAAGACATCAAAACCGTGGTCGAACTGCAGACTGCATTCGTGCAGGACCGCATGGAACACGGTGTCGCAACCACGAAAGAGCTGATGGAATTCGCGCAGGCAAAAGCCCGCGAAGTCGTCGAGCCCTTCAAGAAATCGGCCTGATCGGCCGAAACCGGACAACACGAGGTCCGAGACCCGGGGGAGCCTCCTCCTCCCAAATTACTCCTTCGGGTACAGACGGCGCGCCGGTGGTCCTCCCCCACCGGCGCGTTTATT
>CAYGNB010000048.1:0-3879 GCA_964351135.1 uncultured Rhodobacterales bacterium
CCTTCCCAGACCTTGTCGATGATTTCGCTCTTGGGCAGCACCCGATCGCGTGTTTCGAGAAGCAGGCAAAGCAGCGAATAGGCGCGCGGTTCCAGCGGCACTTCGGCGCTTCCCCGTCGCAGTTCCGCCCGATCGCTATCCAGCACGAAGTCGTCGAACAGGTACTTCATGAAAGATGATTACAATGTTCCCGGTCAATCCCCAAGAAGAACTCACGCGACCCTCAAGCAACGCTGTCCCTGCCACGGTAAGACAATCCTATCCTGAAATCAGGGTTGGATGGGAATTTCGGTGGAGGCGATGCGTGAGAAGCGGAACCAGAGATATGCGGGTGAAACGGGCTCTGTCTGGTATTGGCCGGGCGGCGATGGCGGACCTTCACGCCCGGCTAAACATGGCGACCCATACGGTTTCGGGGATCGTCGCGAACACTGTCCGTTGCGACAGTGAAAACCAGCGCAGCCTGATTTCTGCTGTGATCTGGTCTAGCATGTATCTGAATTTCGCCAAACCAGCGGGGTGCAGTGTCGCCATCTGATTGATTTCCGGCGGCAGCCGGCGGTGCGCTGCGAACCCTTTCACAACCACGGAGAACGAACATGGACATTCAAGCAACCCGTAGCACCGATGGTCGCGGGCAGATTTATGAGAGCATTCTGGAAACCATTGGCGATACCCCGGTTATCCGCATCAACAATCTCGCTCCGGATGGCGTCGAGATTTATGTGAAGGCCGAGTTCTTCAATCCCGCGGCCTCGGTCAAAGACCGGCTGGCGATCAGCATCATAGAGGCCGCCGAGCGGTCCGGCGCGCTGAAACCGGGACAGACCGTGGTCGAGGCGACCAGCGGCAATACCGGCATCGGCCTGGCGATGGTCTGCGCGCAAAAGGGCTATCCGCTGGTCGTGACCATGGCCGACAGCTTCTCGGTCGAGCGGCGGCGCCTGATGCGGATGTTGGGTGCGAAAGTGGTTCTGACACCGCGTGCCGAAAAGGGATTTGGCATGTACCGGAAAGCCGTCGAGCTGGCCGAAGCGAACGGTTGGTTCCTGGCCCGTCAGTTCGAAACGGATGCCAACGCCGCCATCCACGAAGCTACAACCGGACGCGAGATTCTGGCCGACTTCGCCGGGAAACGGCTGGATTACTTCGTAACCGGTTATGGTACGGGCGGCACCATGACCGGCGTGTCCCGCGTGTTGCGGCGCGAACGTCCGGAAACCCGGATCATCATGGCCGAGCCGGGCAATGCCCAGCTCGTCGGCAGCGGGACGCCGCAGAAACGGGGCGCGACCGGTGAACCCGCCGAAAGCCACGGTGCCTTTGAACCGCACCCGATACAGGGCTGGACGCCGGATTTCATACCGCTGGTGCTGCAGGAAAGCCTGGATATGGGGTATTGCGACGAACTCATCCCGATCCCCGGACCTGACGGCATCGCCGCCACCCGCGCGCTGGCGCAGAAAGAGGGTATTCTGACCGGCATCTCCGGCGGATCGACCTTTGCCGTCGCGCTGAACGTCGCCGAACGCGCGGCGCCCGGATCGGTGATCCTCGCGATGCTGCCCGATACGGGCGAACGCTACATGTCCACACCGCTGTTCGAGGCCATTCCAGAGGACATGGATGACGAGGAACTGGCGATTTCGCGGTCGACGCCGGGCTTTCAGCTGGCTTGATTGACCAATGGGAGACACGGTCAGCCATACGGTCGGCGCCACGAACGTGACGCCGGAAACGCTGGACCCGCAGGACTGGAGGGCCTTGCGGGCCCTCTCGCACCGCATGGTGGACGATGCCATCGACTATGTCGCAGGCGTCCGCGACCGGCCGATCTGGCAGCCCATGCCGGACAACGTGCGCGATTATTTCGACACGCCGCTGCCGAAAGACCCACAGCCTCTGGACCGCGTCTATCGGGAACTGTCCGAGAATCTCATGCCTTATCCGATGGGCAACATTCATCCCCGGTTCTGGGGGTGGTATATGGGGGCGGGCAATTTCACCGGTGCGCTCGGCGATTTCCTGGCCGCTGTGGTCGGATCGAACCTCGGCGGTGGCGATCATGCCGCGACCAGGGTCGAACAACAGTTGATCGGCTGGCTGAAGGACATGGTCGGGTTCCCTGCGACGGCCGGCGGCACGCTGACCAGTGGCGGTTCGATGGCCAATCTGATCGGCCTGGCAGTGGCCCGCAATGTGCAGTCCGGCGGCCAGATTCGCGAAACGGGTGTCGCGGGCGCCAGTTCAGCGATGGTATTTTACGCATCCGATCAAGTACATGGTTGCCACCGCAAGGCGCTGGAAATCCTCGGCCATGGCAACACGGCGCTGCGAAAACTGCCGACGGACGGGCAGCTGCGGATGGATACCCACGCCCTGCGCCGGGCGATTGCAGCAGACCGGGGGGCGGGTCTCCAGCCCGCCTGCGTGATCGCCACCGCTGGCACGGTCAATACCGGTGCCATCGACGACCTGCGGGACATTGCAGAGATCTGCCGCGAGGAGGGGCTGTGGTTCCATGTCGATGGCTGCATCGGCGCGCTGTTGGCCATTGCTCCTGACAATGCCTGGCGGGTCGCCGCCATCGAACAGGCGGACTCGATAGCGCTGGACCCGCATAAGTGGCTGCACGCGCCGTTCGATGTCGGCTGCGTTCTGACCCGCGACCGCGAAGCGCATTTCGCGACCTTCACGCTGGACCAGGAATACCTGCAAAAAACCGAGCGCGGCCTGGCCGCCGGTGACTGGCTTTACGAATACGGCCCGCAAACATCGCGTGGCTTTCGCGCCCTGAAGGTCTGGATGGCGCTGAAGGAACACGGAGTCGAGAAGTTCGGAAGGCTCATCGATCAGGACGTGGCACACGCGAAATACCTTGCGGCACTGATCGAGGACGAGACCGATTTGGCGATGGTCGCTGCGCCAACGATCAATATCGTATGCTTCCGCTTCGATCCCGGCCAATTGGGCGAGCAGCACCTCAAACGGATCAACACCGAAATCATGCTGCGCATGCAGGAAAGCGGGTTCGCGATCCTGTCGGACACGACGGTGTCTGGAAGGCACTGCCTGCGCGTGGCGATCAACAACCACAGGACGCGGCAGTCTGATCTGGACCGGCTGGTCGGTGAAGTTCTGCGGTTGGGTCACGATATTGCCTGACTGCAGGGCCGGAGCCATGCAGGCGTGTTATTGCCCTGCTATTCGGGCAGCATGTCGCCTGAGCCCCCGAAATCCGCCGGCAGATCCTTGAACTTGGCAAGACCGTCCGCCATCGGCTGTATGGTTTCCGCGTAGTGCGTATGCAGCCCCGGTTCGAATGGCAGTGTCGGCAAGGTTCCCGCGCAGATATCGGTCATGCCCATTGTCGGGTGCAGGGTCATGATATTGCCGCCGCAGGTCTTGCAGAACCGGCGGTCGCTGTTTTCTGTCTTGCTGAACGAGCCGATGTTGTCCTGACCTTTGGTCACAATGACGGCCTGCGGTGGCCAGGCGGTCCAGCAATGCACCCGCGTCGAGGCCCATGAACGGCAGGACACGCAATGGCAATACCCCATGCCCATGGGGTCGCCCGTCACTTCGATTTTCACTGCTCCGCAGAAGCACTGCCCTTTGTGGCTGTTTTCCATCGTGGTTCTCCCTGTTGTTGTTTCTCGGTTCAGACACGTGGCGTCGCCCGATTGATCGCTTGCGGGTCGATCAGGATCGGGCAGGCATTGCGGATTACGCGGCCCCCTGTTTGGCAGATGCCCCGGTTGCCGCGATCAGTGCGATGTCGTCCATTCGCAAGGATGCGCGAACGGCAGTGCGTGCCTCGATCCGGCGGCAATAGGCGACGATGTTGCCGTGGCTTTCAAAGGGGCGCAGCCCGTCGGC
>CAYGNB010000048.1:3979-8920 GCA_964351135.1 uncultured Rhodobacterales bacterium
TCGGGCGGGGCAGGGGACAGTTCGACCTCTTCCACCTCGTAAGGCTGGCCCAGTTCCTCCAGCGCGATCCGGGCAATCAGAGCCGTGGATTCAGTCGTGAACGAACGCGTCGTGTAATAGAGTTTGTACATCCTGTTCATTTCTGGTGAGTGATGCGAAGCGCTGTGCGGGATTGCGGCGACAAGCGACCCTATTGGCCGGATTTGACGCGGGTCCAGCTGCGGGTGATCTGCCGCTGGAATTTCTGTGGATAGCTGTCTATCGCAAACAGGCGCCCCACGGTTTCCGCAGGCGGATAGATCCCCGGGTCGTTCCTCACACCTTCGTCCAGCAGCGGGATGGACGCCTCGATGCCGTTGGCGACATAGGTGTAATTGCTGACCTGCGCGATGATTTCGGGCTGCATCACGAAGTTGATGAACTTGTGCGCATTGTCGACATTTGCGGCGTCGTCGGGAATGGCCAGTTGGTCAAACCACATGAAAGCGCCCTCTTTGGGGATCACATAGCGGATGTCATGCCCGTTTCCGGCCTCGGCAGCGCGGGCTTGTGCCTGGTAGACGTCCGGCGACCAGTCGAGCGACAGGCAGATATCCCCATTGGCCATTGCGCTGAGTATGGACGAGGAATCGTAGGCCCGAACGTAAGGCGCGATTGAGGTCAGAACCTCTTCGGCCGCTTCGAGATCCTGCTCGCGGGTGCTTGTCGGATCAAGCCCGAGATAGGCGAGGACAGTTGGGTAGACCTCGTTGGGTGCGTCGATGATCATGATACCGCAATCCTGCAGCTTGGCGGCATTTTCCGGGTTGAACAGGATGTCCCAGCTGTCCAGTGGTACATCGCCCAAGCGGGCCTGAACCTTGTCGACGTTCATGCCCAACCCCGTTGTGCCCCAGCCCCAGTTGACCGAATAGGCGTTGTCCGGGTCATAGACAGCGGTTTGCGCCGTAATCGCTGCCCAGGCGTTGGGGTGGTTCGGGATCTTTGCGAGATCGAGCTTCTGGAACACGCCGGCCCGGATCTGCCGGGCCAGGAAAGATGCTGTCGGCACGACGATGTCATAGCCCGATCCACCGGCCAGGAGCTTGGTTTCCAGAACTTCGTTGGAATCGAATACGTCATAGGTGACATCGATCCCCGTTTCCTGTTCAAAGCGGGCGATGATGTCCTCGTCGATGTAGTCGGACCAGTTGTAGACCCACAGGTCACCGCCGCCGGCCATCGCCTGGCTGGCTGCCATCAAGACCGAAACAATGGTCGCCGTCTTGCCCCGGAACCCGTTGCGCTTCTCAATCACGCCATTTCTCCCTGTTGTCGTGGCGAACAGGGTAATGTTATAGTTCGAAACTAAAAGCGATATTTTCTAACTATTAGTGTTATGAAATATGGATAAGTGGCCGCCAAGGTTTCACGAGGGGTGAGGTGTTGAAAATCCAGAATCTGAAAACGCTGGTTGCCGTGTCGGAAAACCGCAGCTTTGTCGAAGCCGGGTCGGCCATCGGGTTGAGCCATTCGGCAGTCAGTTTGCACATCAAGGCCCTTGAGGAAGAACTGGGGGTTCTGTTGTTCGACCGGTCGTCCAGACCCCCCACAATCACCGGAAAGGGGGCTGAACTGGTTCTTCATGCCCGCAGGCTGCTCGGTATCCTCGACGAGATTTCGGGGCTTAGCTCACATGAAAACCTTATGGGGTCGCTGACGGTTGGCGTGGTGCATTCAGCGCTGGTCAATCTTGTGCCGCCGGCGCTCGCCACTTTGCGTCAGGCCCATCCCAAACTGGCGATCACGCTGGTAAAGGGCGGCTCCAAGGAGCTTACGGATCGTGTCCGGCGTCAGGAACTGGACGTCGCGGTGGTCGCGGAATCGGACAATCTGATGGACGATCTCGATTCCTATCCTGTCTGTGTCGAGCCATTGTTTCTGTTGGCGCCGCTCTTTGTACACGGCGCGGATGCGCGTGCGATCTTGGCCTCCCATCCCTACATCTGGTACGACCGCACGACCTGGACCGGGGAACAAATCCAGCGCTATTTGCGCAGCCAGAGGATTTCCGTTCGGGACAGTATGGAAATCGACTCGTTTGAAGCGGTGGAGCAACTGGTGCGGCATGGGCTCGGGGTGTCGATCGCACCAAAGACGACCTGTGGGTCCGATGACTTTTGCGACGAAGTCAGGGCCATTCCGTTGGGCGACCCGCAGCCGATCCGCAAACTGGTCATGATCAGCCGCAAGCACAATCCGCGCAAAAATCTGGCGCAGGGGCTTTTGGTCGAACTGCAGAAACCCAAGCCCGAGCAGCCTGCGGGCAATGTGATTTCGCTGTCGGGGCGCGGTGTGCCACAGAAAATGCAGGGTGCATAGGCACCGGATGTACCGGTGCGGCGGTCGTCCGGGGCGGGTGAGGGCGGATTGGCATTGAGATTTCTCAACAATAATCTTGCCGTCGCCGACGTTTGTGCCCCGATGCGTTGGGGCGAATATGTAGGTGGAATCAGTCTGTTGTTGCCTTGTTGCGGTTCGTGTGACCGGGTCGCGGGTCGGTGGCCGACCTTTCTGCAGATTTCCTAACAGTTAGTTTGACAAGACTTCGCTTTACCCGGTGCCGCAATCCCATATCCTGACCCGCAAAAATTTCGGACCGACAGGACAACGGATATGGAATACTACGACCTCGGCAACTACACGCGCAAAGTCACCACGAATTCGGAAGACGCACAGAAGTGGTTCGACTGCGGGATGGTCTGGTGCTTTGGCTATAATCACGACGAATCCGTGGCCTGTTTCAAGAAAGCCATCGAGGCCGATCCGGATTGCGCCATCGCCTACTGGGGCGTCGCCTATTCCTCGGGGTGCAACTACAACAAGCCCTGGGAGGCTTTCGACGACGAAGACGCTGTCCGGTCCCTGTCGCAAGCTTTCGACTATGCCGGTATGGCGCTGGACCGCATCGGCAATGCGTCCGAACCCGAAGCGGCGCTGATCGAGGCCATTCAGCGGCGTTACCAGTCGCGCGAGGTGCCCGGGAATGAAACCTTCTGTGTCTGGAACGACGATTTCGCCGACGCGATGCGGGCAGTCTACCGAAAGTATCCCGACGATCTGGACGTGACCACCCTAGTGGGCGAGGCCATCATGAACAGGACGCCATGGGCGTTGTGGGATCTGAAAACCGGTGACATCGCCGAGGGTGCAAGTACCGCCGAGGCGGTCGAGATCCTTGAACGTGCGCTGGAACGCGACGACGCCTACGAGCATCCGGGTCTTTTGCACATCTACATCCACCTGATGGAGATGTCTCCGCGACCGGAAAAGGCGCTGCGGGCGGCGGATGCTCTGCGAACCTTGGTTCCGGATGCCGGCCACCTGTGTCACATGCCCACCCATATCGACGTTCTGTGCGGCCATTATGAACGGGTGGTCTCGTCGAACCATGCGGCAATACAGGCCGACCGGAAGTATCTGGAGCGGGAAGGGCCGCTGAATTTTTATTCGCTGTATCGTTGCCACGATTATCACTTCAAGATCTACGGCGCGATGTTCCTGGGCCAGTACAAACCGGCCATCGAAGCCGCCGAGGAAATGAACGCCACCCTGCCGGAAGAACTGTTGCTGCAGACCTCGCCGCCGATGGCCGACTGGCTGGAGGGGTTCCTCGCCATGAAGCAGCACGTCTTTATCCGCTTTGGCAAATGGCAGGAGATCATCGATCAGGACTTGCCGGACAATCAGGACTTGTTCTGCGTAACGACGGCCATGATGCATTATGCCAAGGCCGTGGCCTATGCCGCGTCAAACCGGGTTCCGCCCGCCGAAGAGCAGGCAAAGCTGTTCGAAGAAGCTGTCGGGCGGGTGCCGGAAAGCCGCATGATCTTCAACAACACCTGTCTGGACATCCTGAAGGTGGCCCGCGAGATGATGCTGGGTGAGATCGAGTATCGCAAAGCCAATTACGACGCGGCCTATGCGCATCTGCGCAAGTCCGTTCATCTGGATGACAACCTGCCGTATGACGAACCCTGGGGCTGGATGCAGCCGACACGTCACGCGCTGGCGGCGCTATTGCTGGAACAGGGACATGTAGAGGAATCCGCGGATGTTTATCGTGCCGATCTCGGCCTGGATTCGACCCTGCCCCGCGCCGTTCATCACCCCGATAACGTCTGGAGCCTGCAGGGCTATCACGAATGCCTGCAGCGACTGGGTAAGACCGAAGAGGCGATGAGCATCAAGCAGCGCCTGGATCTTGCCAAGGGACGCACCGACCTGCCGGTGAAATCCTCGTGCTTCTGCAAGCAGGGCAGTTTCTGACAGCCGCTGATCCGGGTTTGACCGGATCGGGGGCGCATAACGGGTGGCGGTCTTGAAACAGCGGATCTCCATAGACAAGACCAGCGGCAGCGGCCTCAGGAACCAGATTGTTTTCGAACTGTCGCGTCTGGTGTTTGACGGGCTGTTGCCAATGGGGACAAAACTTCCGTCCTGCCGGCGGCTTGCCAGGGAACTCGAAGTCTCGGTCAATACAGTTGTCGGGGCCTATCAGCGGCTGGAGGCAGATGGCCTCATTGCATCACGCCCCCGGTCCGGCTTTTTCGTGACGGCCAAACCGGTTGCTCCGGTCCGTGCCAGGCCCGAACAGGCAGGCCGGGAACCCGTCTCCAAAGCGCCGATCCGCGATGTGTTGAACCATGATTTGTGCCCTGCGGATCTGACGACGATCAAACGGCCCGGTGACTGGCACGATTACGCCTACCCCTTTGTGTGCAATCAGGTGGACGACACCCGCTTTCCCGTCGTGGAATGGCGGGAATGCGCCCGCATGGCCATGAACAGAAAGGATCTCAGGGTCTGGTCCGGTGACGGCCAGTTCGCGGATTCCGAAGAACTGATCGAACAGGTCTGCCGCCGGATCCTGCCCCGGCGGGGTCTGTTTTCCCATGAATC
>CAYGNB010000048.1:9020-13158 GCA_964351135.1 uncultured Rhodobacterales bacterium
GCCGACAAGTATGATTTCTATATCGTCGAGGACGATTACGAATGCGATGTCGATTATCGTTTTGCGCCGCCTCTGCCACTGAGACAGCTGGATGGGGCAGGGCGGGTGATCTATCTGGGCAGCCTGTCAAAGGGCCTGTCCCCCGGATTGCGGCTGGGCTACATGACGGGGCCGAAGGCGTTCATTGATCTTGCGCGCAACTATCGCGGAATGATGCTGCGTCACGCGCCCAGCCTTCTGCAACATTCTGCTGCCTTGTTCCTGCGGTTCGGCCACTATGATTCTCTGCTACGCAAGATCCACACGACCTACCAGCTGCGCTGGACCATTGCCGATACGGCGTTGAAACGCTGCCTTGGGGAGTTCGATATTGTCGGAGAGTTCGGCGGGACGAACTTCATGCTCACCGATCCGAATGCCGAGGTCGATCTCGAGGACATCATGCGGCGGGCGCTCGACCGGGAGGTCGTTATCGAGTTGATACAGCCATGCTTCGACGACCCGGACCAAGGCAAGTATTCGTTCCGTCTGGGTGTCTCGTCGATCGGACAGGATCGGATCGAACCGGGTCTGCACCTGCTGGCGGAAGCGATTGCCGAAAGCCGGCAGGGGCGGGCCGCAGCCAGGCCGGGATAGGGTGCGGTTCGTCTGGCAAGGTTCTGCTCTCGATCCATTTCACTTGCTTTGATGATGTTGGTTGCCGGCAGATAGCGATACATTGCGGCGGCGGTGCCGCATGATGTGCCTGACGATCGGATTGCATGGGTGCAGGTTTGCGGTGCCGCAGAATCTGCACCCATCGTTTTACCGTACTGCATCTGCCGCCGGCCCATCATTTTTGAAAGGTTCGGAACTCAGAGCCGGGACGCATCCGCATCAGGGGAGCATGCTCCGGCTTTCGGGAACCAATGCGCCGACGATTCGGCAATTCGGCATGGGCGGACCGTCGTCGTCTGTTCTGCCAGAACTGGAGAAAATACATGACCGTCATCGGACATTTCGTGGAAAACCAACCCTGGGCCGGAACCTCGACCAGGGTTGCGGATGTGATCAACCCCGCCACCGGCGAGGTAACGGCGCAGGTCGCGCTTGCGACCAAGGACGACGTGGATTCGGCTGTGCAGGCAGCGGCAAAGGCACTGCCCGCATGGGCCGCGACACCACCGGCCAAGCGCGCCATGGTCATGTTCGAGTTTCGTGACCTGCTGAAAAAGAACATCGACGAGCTGGCGGAGATGCTGTCGGCCGAACATGGCAAGACCCTGCCTGACGCCAAGGGCGAAATCGCGCGCGGGATTGAAGTGGTCGAGTTTGCCTGCGGTATTCCGCAGTTGCTGAAAGGCGAATATTCCGAAGCGGTCGCGGTGAACGTGGACAGTTTCTCGGTGCGCCAGCCTGTGGGCGTCGTGGCCGGGATCACCCCGTTCAACTTTCCCGCGATGGTGCCGCTATGGATGTATCCGGTGGCAATTGCGTGCGGCAACACCTTTGTACTGAAGCCCTCCGAGAAGGATCCCAGCGTGGTGATGCGCATTGCCGCGCTGCTCGCCGAGGCAGGGCTGCCAGCCGGCGTCTTCAATGTCGTCAACGGCGACAAGGAAGCGGTCGATGCGCTGCTCGACAACCCCACGGTCGAAGCTGTCAGCTTTGTCGGATCGACGGCGATCGGCCATTACATCTATTCGCGTGGCACCTCGAACGGAAAACGCGTTCAGGCGCTGTGCGGCGCCAAGAACCATTTGGTGGTGATGCCGGACGCGGATATGGATCAGGTCACGGATGCGCTCATAGGGTCCGCCTACGGCTCGGCCGGCGAACGCTGCATGGCGATTTCGGTTGCGGTGCCGGTGGGCGAAGAAACGGCCGACCGGCTGGTAGCCGCCCTCGAACCGCGTATTCGCGAACTCAAGGTTGCGCCCTACACCGACCCGGACTCCGAGCTTGGTCCGGTGATTTCCCGGCAAAGCTACGACAAGATCCACGACTATATCGATCAGGGCCTCGAGAAAGGCGCCGAACTGGTCGTCGATGGGCGCGGTGTGCAACTGCAGGGTCACGAAAACGGCTATTTCATCGGCGGTTGTCTCTTTGATCGGGTCACCACCGACATGTCGATCTATACCGACGAAATCTTTGGCCCTGTCCTTTCGGTCGTCCGTGCCAGCACCTATGACGACGCGGTCGAGATGATCAACAATCACGAATATGGCAACGGTACCGCGATTTTCACCCGTGATGGCGATGCTGCCCGCGATTTCTGGGCGCGTGTGCGTATCGGCATGGTGGGCGTCAACGTCCCGATCCCGGTGCCGGTGGCGTATCATTCGTTCGGTGGCTGGAAGCGTTCGCTCTTTGGCGATCACCACATCCACGGCATGGAGGGTGTTCGTTTCTACACCCGTCTCAAGACCATGACGACCCGCTGGCCGTCCGGCATCCGAACCGGTGCCGAATTCAACTTTACCGGCGGCAAGGACGTCTGACGAAATCTCCCCGCGGCGGCACGGGTCATCCTGCCGCCGCACAACTTGGGGGCGGCATCCTCCTCCTCCCTGATATGCTGCCCCATTTTTCTCACGAGCCGGTGCTGTTCCGTGTGTTCTTGCTGAACAGGGGCTTCAGTCCGGGCCACATACAGCGCCTGTGGAGTGGCGAGGGTCCCGCCGGTCACCGCTGATCGCCGCTTGACGCGTAGGCGCCCGAAAGTTGCGCGCTGCGCCAAATACCTTCCCGAACGATGTTTCCGGCGTGATCCGAGAGCAGGTCGATCAGTGCCGTCCCGGCCGCCGTCAGCGGGCGTTCGACCGAGTTGACCAGCACCCATTGGCACGGCAGATCGCTGATCAGCGCGATGGAAACCTGTGCTTCGTGATGGGCTCGGTAGACCGAACTGTAGGGAAGGATGGTGTAACCAGCCCCATCGCTGACCAGGCTTATCATCAGATCGCTGGTATCGACGGTCAGCGTCGGTTCCACGTTCCAGCCATGGCGATGCAATGCCTGGTCGATCATCTGCCTCGGACCTTTCGAGAACGGCGTCATGATGAGAGGCAGGGACCCGAGATCGGCGATGGAGAGGGGCTTGTCCAGTGACAGGCCCGTATCCGGAGGGGCCACCAGCACCTGCAGTTCTGAACAGAACGGATCGCGTTTGAGGCCGCTATACGAACCGTGATCCCCATAGATCGCAAGATCGGCGTTGTTCGTGACCAGAGCACGCCGTGTCATTTCCGATGTGCCCTCGATCACCTGAACCTTGACCTGCGGGTACAGTGCATGAAACCGCGCGACGACGGGTGAGATCAGCATGCCGGTCAGGGAATACGAGGTCGCGAGGCATAACGAGCCGACAGGCACCCCGGTCGACGAACTGACATCGTCCTTGATGAAATCCAGCCTGCGACTCAGGTCCTGTGCATGTTCGGCGAGCTTTTTCCCGGAGGGTGTCAACACAACCCCTCGGGGAATGCGCTGAAACAGCGACACGCCGAGTTCATCCTCCAACATCTGAATCTGGCGACTGAGCGCCGGCTGCGAAATGCCCGCCCTCTCGGTCGCCCGGGTGATATTTTGGGCGCGGACTACGTGCATGAAGTATTCAAGCTGCTGTATTTTCATGATTTTATTTCACGTCTGCGCGCCATCCGGGATCATGTGACGTTCTGGTCAGCGCGCCTGATCATCATACCTTTTTGTTATCATTATCATGATAATTATATATTTTACACATTTCATTTGCTTCTCTACCGTGCCTGGCAAGAGGGGATGCTATGGGCGAACGGGAGGGGAAAATGAACGATATGACAGGATGTTCCTGCCCGGCTTCATGCTGCGGTTCGTCCGGCGAGTAGTCTGCGAAGGCCGCACCTGAAGCGTTCGCGGCGCGGGTCGGCGACTCGGAAAAACACCTCTGACATCAACAAAGCGGTCTGGGACCGCAAAGGCACCGGACCGGGCAGGTTTTGCCCGGGACATGCGGGATTTGGCCATTTGCAGGACCGAAACTCGCAATCAACACGAAGGAAGAAGACAGATGGACAAGATTGAACGCGTGAAAGCGGCGCTTGCAGGACAGCCGGTGGATCGCCCCCCGTTTTCGCTGTGGCTGCATTTCCCGATCGACGACGAAGATGCGGAC